>CAYTIS010000037.1:3942-13469 GCA_964438035.1 uncultured Slackia sp. | reverse complement strand
ATGGCATGACCAGCATGGAGGATTTGGACGGCAAGGTTATCGGCGTGTCCACCGGTTCGACCACGCAGGCCCTTGTCGAGGAGATGATTGAGGACAACAACCTCTCCTGTGAGCCCACCTTCCAGGAGTTCTCGGACTACCAGAGCATCAAGCAGGCCCTATCCACCGGCAACGTGGATGCCTTCGCGATGGATCGCTCCACCCTCAACACCTATATGGATGACTCCGTGGAGCTGCTCCAGCCTGAGATTGAGTTTGGCACGCAGGACTATGGCGTGTCCACCAAGAAGGACTCCGACCTGTCCGACCTCGTGGATGAGGTGGTTAACGAGCTTCTGGACAGCGGCTGGATGGACGAAGAGATTGAGACCTGGCTGGGCGACAGCGCCTAGGATTTCAGGTTTTTGCCGGGCGGTGCGGTCGGAGTTCATGCTCCGGCCGCGCGCCGCTTGGCCGTTTGCCGCGCGATGCCATGCGGCACCGTGCGGCAAACGGCCATGATGAGTCGCCGTTTCGCGAAGCGGGGCAACCCGATTAGCCGAAAGGAACGCTATGCTCGAAAGCCTTTTTGATCTTCGACGATGGGAGATTACCCTCAGCTCGATGGATTCGTTTTGGGAGGGATTTTTTACCACCCTCCAGGTGGTGCTTGCTGGACTGGTGCTTGCCCTCGTACTTGGCTCGCTTCTGGGCGTTTTTTCTACCACACGTTCGCGCATTCTGCGCGGCATCGCCCGTGTCTACGTGGAGTTTTACCAGAACACGCCGCTGCCCGTGCAAGTCATCTTCATGTACATGCTGGGGCCGCAGGTTCTCCAGATTATCACGGGAGCCGATTCCCCCGTGCGCATCGCATCCTTCGTGCTTGGGTTTATAGGCGTGGGTCTGTACCACGCGGCCTACGTATCCGAGGTTATTCGCACAGGTATCGAGGCGGTACCGCGTGGTCAGATGGAAGCCGCGCTGTCGCAGGGCTTCAGCCGTGTGCAAGCCTACCGCTACATCATCATCCCCCAGACCTTCAAAATCATCATCCCACCTTTGTGCAACCAGGCGCTCAACCTGGTCAAGAACAGCTCGGTGCTCGCACTTGTGGCCGGCGGCGACCTGATGTATTTCTCCAACAGCTTCGTGGGAACCTACGGTTACCTCCAGGGCTACATCGTGGCCTGCGTGATGTACTTCATCATCTGCTTCCCGCTGTCGATGCTCGTGCTCTACCTGGAAAAACGCGCCACGCGCCGACCCAAGGCCAAGGTTATCCCCGGCTTGACCCCCGCACCCGAATCCGCAAAGGAGGCCTAGCACATGGAGATTTTTAGCTCGACCAATATCCTCTTCCTGCTTCGCGGCTTCCTGCTCACCATTGAGATTGCCGCACTTGCCATCTTGTTTTCCATCATCTTCGGTACCGTCTTGGCGATGATTAAGCAGTACTGCCGGGGCAAGCTCTCCATCTTCCGCTGGATTGCCACAGCCTATATTGAACTGTTCCGCTGTACGCCCAACCTGCTGTGGATCTTGTTCGTGTACTTCACCATGCGCGCCACCAACTTTACGGTGTCGGTGGTGGCCTTCACGATTTTCACCTCGGCAGTGGTGGCCGAAATTATTCGCGGCGGCTTTAATTCCATTCCCAAAAGCCAGTATGAGGCGGCGCAAAGCCAGGGCTTCGGGTTTTTCCACACCATGTGGCTCATCATCCTGCCGCAGACCTTTCGTACCATCATTCCGGCCCTATTCAGTCAGTGCACCACAGTCATTAAGGACTCTTCGTACCTGTCAGCCATCAGCGTGACCGAGCTGATGTTCAATGCGCGCGTGATTATGGCATCCACCTCCGATGTGGTTGCGATGCTTCTTATGTATGCACTCGTGTTTGCGCTTTACTTCGCGCTGAACTTTGGTATCTCTTTGCTTGTACGCTCCTACCAACGCCGTTTGGTTTCCGCATAGTATCCCGCCAGGAGGCATCATGCGTATCGTCACCGTGCCAACCCTGAAGCAGCGCTTTGAAAAGCGTGTCACCTCGTCCGAAGCCTCCCGCGCTGGTCAGCCGGTTGTCGTCACCATTGCGCGCGATTTTGGGGCTGAAGGGCACGAGATTGGAATGATGCTCTCCGACACGCTGGGTATTCCCCTTTACGACAACGAACTCCTCACGCGCGCGGGGATGCGCCTGGGCGAGTCGCTGGATTTGATGGCCGCCTATGACGAGCAGCTGGCCATCGAAAACATCGCGTTTCTGCCCGATCGTATTGACGCGCGCTCGCTGTCAGACAAGCTCTTCAAGAATATGAGCCAGGTCATCCTCGACCTGGGTTCATCTGAGAGCTGCATCATTGAAGGACGACTCTCTGACTACCTGCTGCGCCACAACCCTAACCATATTGCGGTACTCATAACCGCCCCCCTTGAAAATCGTATTGAGATTGTGCGCAGCAAGCGCGGCTTGACCAAGCGTGCAGGGGCCAAGCTTGTCAAGGAGCAGCAGCGCGCTCGCGAGCAGTTTTACAAGCACTACTCCGCCGGTAAATGGCGTATGGATATGGGTAAGGATTTGGTAGTCAATCGTGCCAAGCTGGGGCGCCAGGGCTGCGTGGACATCATCGCCGCCGCCTATCACGCCAAGCTGCGTGAACTGGGGCTGCCTGCACCTGCACCTGCACTGACTGCTGAGGTGAGTGAGCAGGAAGTGTCTGGTACTCAGGAGAGCGCGGAGCAGGCATAGGGCCATGCAGAATTGGCTTTCACGAGCGCAAGAGTCACGTTCGACGATGCGTGCTCGTGAGCCAAAGAAAGGCCGCTATACTGACCTCTCGAAAACGAGGCGGGCTTAAGGTCTGTTCGCCTGCCGCTCATCCGACAGAAAGGAACGCCCCTTATGATTACCATCAACGTCCTTCTCAAGGTCAAGCCCGAACAAGAGCAGGCCTACCTTGAGTACGTCGAAACCATGGTGCACAAGTCGCGCGCCGATGAGGGCTGCTTGTACTACGACCATCTCAAAAGCGTCACAGCGCCCTACGATTACATGATCGTCGAGAACTGGGAGAATGAGGAGGCGGTTGAGAAACATAACGCGACCGACCACCTGCAAAATTTCCTCAAGGAAATTCCTTCGTACCTCTCTGAGGATCTTGTCCTGAAACTGAGCCAAAGCTAGGAGCTGCGCGCCCGCGCGCTTCAACCGATCCGGAGACGGCTCGACCTTCATCCCCTACAGAGATAAACCCGGTGTGCAGGCTATATACACCGGGTTCTTTTTTTGCAACAGCTGCCCTTTAAGCTCGTCGAGCCTCTGGGATAGCCCAGTTGCCGCTTTGGTCAAGGCAGCGAATCGACTTGGTAGGCACGCCCACCCGGGCGACCGCATCGGCAAGCACGGCCACAAAGGGAAGCTCAGACACATCGTGGCCCAGCTCAATGATGCACAGGCCTGCACTGAGTGCGTCAAGAGCCTGGTGGTACTTAACTTCACCACAGACGAGCACATCGGCCTTGCGCTCAAGGCAGGGGCCAACAGCCCCCGAAGCGCTACCCGTCCAGGTGACGATGGTAGACAGGGCTTTGTCCATATTCCCCCACACCCGAGGCTGGCGGCCAAACACCGCCGTGCAGCGAGCAGAAAGCAGGCCCAAGGTCAGCCCCGCCTCTTCCTCCATAAGCGTACAGACCTGACCATACCCGCGTGTCGTATCGTGAGCAAGCGGACGGAGCACCCCGGCCACCGAAAGATGGAGCATGCCGGGTAGCATCGCGCGAGCCTGGGCGCTCACATCCAGGGCCGTATGAAAGCTCATGAGCGCAACCCCGCGCGCAGCCGCCTCATAGACCGCCGCCCCACTGGCAGGCACACGAGGACCGGTCGGGCCAAAAAATATGGGCGGGTCGAGAAAGACGGGATGATGGGTGAGCAACACATTGGCACCCAATTCGTGAGCCTCAATGACCGCGCGAGGCGTAGGATCAAGCGCCACCGCTACAGCCTCCACCTTAGCCGCTGGGTCGCCCACCAAAAGACCGGTGCGATCCCAGCCCTCGGCATCCTGGGCGGAAAACATACACAGAAGCGCCCGCTCAAGCTCCCCCACCGTATGCATGCGATCTTCGCGGCTGACCAGCGGACCACTTTCGGTGATCCTGAGGCCTGATTCGATCTTGATTTCCATATGCGCGGCCTTCCTTTCCGAATGTGCTCAGGCGATGTTCAGACGATTCTCATCATGCGCAGACCTCCGCCGCGCTGGACAACCGCCACGTGAGTGTAGCCCGCCGCCTCCATATACGAGTAGGCCTCCCGGATGTCGCGGGCCACATGGGCGGTGCAGTGGGCATCGGTGCCCACCGTGCAGGGCACCCCAGCGCGGCAGAAAGCCGTAAGCAGACCGGGAGCAGGATAGTACTCCGCACAGGGGTTGAAGCGGCCGGAGGTGTTCACCTCTACCATACGGTTACCCAGACGCGCCGCCTCGGCCATGCGCTCCCAGGCAGCCTCCAGGTCAAAGATGGACGGATAACAGGCGAATTTCTTGATCACGTCGGGATGAGCCATGACCGTGAAGGGCAGCGAACTCTGTGCGGCCTCGCACCACAGGTCCACATAGCGCTCCCACAGGGCATCATAGTCAGCGCCCTCCCAGCCCTCTTTATAGCGAGAGCTGTTGCAAAGCCAGCCATCAATGAAGTGGACTGAGCCTAGCACGATATCAAATTCCGCGAAGTCAGCGGAGGTGAGACCCCGCTCGTCATCGACGCCCAACCAGTCAAGCTCGCAGCCCAGCAGGATCTCCATCTGCGGATGCGCGCGGCGCTGGTCAGCCACAGCAGCACGGTACTCATCCAGGCGATTCGCCGGCATACTCGCGTAAGCGGCCTCCTCCCAGGTAGAAGGCAGCGGGTAGTGCTCAGTGACACCCAGCACCGACACATTAGCTTGGGCGGCAGCATCCACCATGGCCGCCAGTGAATCTTTGGCGTGCCCGCAAAAGTCGGAGTGGGTGTGCAAGGTAATCAGCTCCACTGGTTGACAACCTCCTCGAAGGCCTCCAGGAAGGCCTGGGCCTGCTCGATAGAAGCATCCTCCCCCAGCGACACGCGCAGCGAGCCCTGAGCCAGATCGCGCGGAATATTAAGGGCTGCAAGCACGTGGGAAGGATCAAGCGAATGGGAAGAGCAGGCCGAACCACCCGACACGCAAAAACCGCGCCGATCAAGCTGCATGATGAGGGTCTGGCTCTCGCAGCCGCGCACGCACACGCTCACGATATGCGGGAGAAAGTCCTCACAGCCAGGGATAACATCCACCGCCGGGGTAGTCTTGGGATGAGAGGCGAGACGCGCGTAGAGAAAGTCACGCACGGGCCGCGCGCGCTCGGCGAAGGCTGCTTGCAAACCCACGGCCCGCTTGAAGGCGGCCGCAGCCCCCGCAATGCCCCCGACGTTTTGGGTGCCACTGCGCAGCCCGCGCTCCTGGCCGCCCCCGGTCATGAAGGGCACAAAGGGTGTCTTGGTTTTGAGATAGAGTACACCCACGCCCTTAGGTCCACCCACCTTGTGGGCCGAAAACGAGGCGGCATCCACCCCCCACGCAGCCACCTCAACCGGTGCCTTGCCCAGAGCCTGAACGGCATCAGTATGAAAGAGAGCCTTGGCCTCATGGGCACAGGAGGCAAGTTCGGCTATGGGCTGGAGCACACCCACCTCGTTGTTGGCGGCCATGATGCTTACCAGGACCACATCATCGCCATCGCCCAAGGCGCGGCGCAGGGCCTCGCAGGTCACCCGACCGTTGCGGTCGTTGTCCACAAAGGTGATCTCAAAGCCCAGGTATCCGAGCAACTTGGCACTGCTCAACACCGCTTCATGCTCAATGCGCGAAATGATGACGCGGCAAGCCGCCCGACCCGCATGCTGGGCGGCCTCACGCGCGCCCAGGGCCATGCCAACCAAGGCCGCGTTGTCTGCCTCGGTGGCACCGGAGGTAAAGACCACCTCATCGGGGCGGCTCGCACCAAGGGCTCGGGCCGTGATGGTACGAGCATCCTCCAGGGCAAAAAAGGCCTTACGCCCCACGGAATGCAGCGAGTTAGCGTTGCCAAAGGGGGCATCCGTGCCCGCTTCGAGGTAGGGGGTCATAGCCTGGGCAGCCTCGTCGCACAGGGGCATGGTGGCTGCGTTATCAAGATAGGCCTTCAGGGCGCTAGGCAGGCTCATCGCAGGTCACTTCCTTTCGATACGGGCACGCTAGAACCTCTCCTGCTGGGCCTGGCGGGCCGCACGGCGTATTGACGTGATGGCCGAAGCACGATCAGAGCTTGCAAACACGGCGTTACCCGCCACAAATACGTCAGCACCGGCCTGGGCCACCGCCCGAGTGGCCTCGTTATCTCCCAGACCACCATCCACCTCAATCAAAGGCGATGCGCCCGCCTCGGCAGCAATCTGAACTACGCGGGCCACCTTCTGCTCGGTACCCTCAATGTATGCCTGACCAGAAAAGCCGGGGTAAACACTCATGACCAGCACCATGTCCAGCTTGTGAATAAAGGGTTTGACCACGCTGCCCCGCATGTCGGGCTTGAGAGCCAGGCAGGCCTTGGCGCCAGCCTCATGAATCATGTCGATGGCGCGGTCAAATTCGCCCGTGGGTTCGTCAAGAACCTCGGCATGAACCGAAACGAGATCTGGCTCACACTCCAAAAACCACGGGAGCTGTTGGAGAGGATTGGACACCATGAGGTGAAGATCCAGGGGCAGCGAGGTAATGCTTCTCAGTTGCTTGACGAAGGGTACCCCCAGGGTGAGATTGGGAACGAAGTGCCCATCCATGACGTCCACGTGGACAAAGTCGGCGCCACCGGCCTCTATCTGAGCCACATCGCGCTCCATGTTCATGAAGTCGGCTGAGAGGATGGACGGTGAGATTCGGGGCGTGTCGTACATGGGCCTCCTCAAACAGGAAAAACAACTGGTGTGTGCGACGGCGGGCCGTGGCGCGAGGCGAAATGGCGCAGGATAAGCTGCAACGCGATGCGACGCACCGCGCAGTGCAGGACAGCGGAGCTTTGCACCCAACAGCAGATCACCAGCATGAGCCGGGCCGCAGCCATGCGCCGGGTGGCAAGCACCTGGCGACGCGCCACAACACCTGAGAGTGGCCACAGCGCTCGGCATCAGGCCACTGCTCGACCGAAGTCCGTACAATTCTATCCCAATGCCTTAACCGAAAGGGGCTTGCCCTATAATCGCATCGACGAATCCGACATAACGGGGGCGCTATGAACTACTTCGTCTACGGCATGCCGCCGGGCAGACTCACCATCGCAGCCACCGAGGAGGGACTTACCTCCATCGTCTTCGGGGCAACCGTCATCCCTCATGCCCAGCGCCGGCCCAGCGCCCTCACCAACACCGCCGCAACCCAGCTCCAGGAATACTTCGCCGGCAAGCGCCAGGTCTTTGACGTACCGCTTGCACCCCAGGGCACTGAGTTTCAACGTGCGGTGTGGGAGGAGCTGAAGAAAATTCCCTACGGTGAAGTGCGTACCTACGCCCAGGTGGCCCAGGCGGTGGGCAGCCCCCGTGGGTTTCGCGCGGTGGGATTAGCCAACAACAAAAACCCTCTGCCGATTATCGTACCCTGCCACCGCGTCGTAGGCGCAGGCGGCAGGCTCGTGGGCTATGCCGCCGGCATCAAACTCAAGCGCTACCTGCTCGAACTCGAAGGCGTAAACGTAGACAACCTGCGCTAAGGCACAAGGCGAAAATTACCCTGTCGACCCCGACCCACACCTTCACCATGCAGGTAAAAGGCCTGGTTGCGAGCAGGCCTTTTACGCGGTTAGCGCCTGCGGCGCAGTTTTACGGCAAAGTGAGCGTCAGGACCCTTCTCGATGAGCGTCGATGAGAGCCTTTCTTCCACCTCGAAGGACTCGCCGAATTTGGTTTTCAGGAAGCGTTCCACCACCTGGTCGTTTTCTTCCCTAAAGACCGTGCAGGTAGCGTAGGTAAGGCTACCCTGGGGCTTCACCATCTTGGCCGCCTCAATCAGAAGATCCAGCTGAAGCGAAGCCAGCTCGGCAATATGAGACTCAACAAGCCGCCAGCGAATCTCGGGGTGCCGTCTCAGCGTCCCCACCCCGGAACAGGGAGCATCGAGCAGAACTGCATCGAAGCTTGCCTCGGACATGAGCTGGGAAAGCTGGCGGCCATCAGCCTTGAGGGGGCGCACCGTGTCGATACCGTAAACCTGCATGCGCTTGGTCAGTACCTCGGCCTTAAAGCCGTGGTTGTCCACTGACACCATGGGGATGACGCGGCCGAAGGAGCGCACGGCGTTATTTTGGAGCAGGATGGTTTTGGTACCCCGCCCGCTGCCCACCTCAAGGAAGGCATCCACATCAGAGCGGGGGCAGGCAAGAGCGGCCACCGCCTGGGCCGAGGCATCGGATGCCAGCACCTCACCACGCTCAAACAGCGCACGCACCTCGGGCCTACCCAGTGCGCGCCCGCTTTCCACCAGGTAGCACCCCGGCGTGCCCTCCACGGGCGTAAGCAGGCTTCCGGCCTGGTCAAAGACCTCAATCACCTCATCATCCTGAGCCTTTAAGGTATTGATGGCGATGTAGACGGGCGCATCGGTGTTGCAAGCGTGCATGAAGGCCGTGGCTTTGTCCAGACCCATCTCGTTCATGAGGCGCTTGGCTAGCCACAGGGGAAAGGCCTGCGAACGGGCGAGCACCGTCAGACTCAGATTCGGCCGCCCAAAGGGAAAGGCCTTGGCACTTTTGGCCATCTTGCGCAGTACCGCATTGGCAAGCGCGGTGGCCCGGGGTGCTACCGAACACACCAGCTCAACCCCTTGATCCACAGCAACATAGTCGGCCTTGTCCAAAAAGAGCAGCTCATAGGCGCTCACGCGCAGGGCATCGCGCACGTCATCTCTGATGTCATCAGGCGAATTGAGATTGCGATTGATGAACTCGTCGAGAGTGCCCACCGTGGCCGTAACCCCACGAGCGAGTTTGGTGGCAAAGGCAGAATCCTCCGGGGAGATACCCTCCATCTGTGCCAGCACACCCTGGATGACCTCGGAGACAAAGGCCTCACGCTCACGCACCTCCCGACCAATCGCGCAGGCAGCCACGCGGGCGGGAGAGAGCCGGGGATTACAAAAAGTGCGCTCGCCGCGCGAAGCATCATGCCTAACATCGCGACCATCACGCAAGCGATGCTCATCGCGCGGTCCCTTCTGCCCGCCACGAGAAGTACCCCGTTTAGGCCCGCAACTCACATCCCTCTTAAAGCCGTCCTGAGCCGAGCGCCGCCCGTAGCCCTTTGCGCCTCGTGCGTGTCCCTGAAGATCCTTGGATCCACCTGCACGGGCACCTCCCTCGGAAGCCGAGCCTTGAGTACCTCGATAGTTCTGCCGCGCTCCCCCGCCAGAAGCGCCGTGCCCCTTGCCAGAAGCGCCGCCGCGTCTGTGGCCGCTGGAGCCTCCCTTGAAATTCTTCGAGGAACGCCCC
>CAYTIS010000037.1:0-3842 GCA_964438035.1 uncultured Slackia sp. | reverse complement strand
GCCGCCGCGTCTGTGGCCGCTGGAGCCTCCCTTGAAATTCTTCGAGGAACGCCCCCCACCGTGTGCTTCTGTCATCTCAGCGCTGCTCCCATGTCACATCGTCTGCCTGTATTCCCTGAATGCCGCGCGCAAAGGCGGCGGCGGCCATCTCCTTTTTGCCGTCGGGCTTGAGGCGCATGACCTCAATTGGCCCGTCAGCACACCCCAAAAAGAGGCGCGACCCACGCAGTCTCACCTGACCAGGCCCTCCTTCGCCAAGCTGTACGCGCACCGTGTCGTCGGCCGTTACAGCCTTGGCCTCAAGCAGAGTCACTCCGCGCCCTGCCACCACCGCACGCGAGGGATGAATCGCGCCGGATGCCTGAATGCGGCGCAGATTGACCAGCGCCAGCTCCTGCGGCGCAGGATCAAGCTCGCCTTTTTCAATCTTGGGCGCGTAGGTGGCCTGAGTCTCATCCTGGTAAGTCCAGTGTGCCTTGCCGTGCTCCACCGCAAAGAGGGCCGAAAGCAGGGCACGCGCCCCCTTTTCAGCCAGCTCAGCAGTGAGACGATCGGCCGACATCGCGCCGATATCGCAAAAACGACACACGCAGTAAGGGCCAGTATCGAGCGTTTCTTCCATGCGCATGACGCACACACCGGTTTGCTCTTCCCCCGCCAGAATGGCGCGCTCCACCGGAGCAGCACCGCGATAGCGAGGCAGCAGGGAGGCATGGACGTTGAGACAAGCATACGCGGGAATCTCAAGAACCTCGCGCGGCAGAATCTTACCGTAGGCGGCCACACAGATGACCTGGGGCGCAAGGGCGCGCAGGTAGGCTACCTCAGCGACATCAGTAAGGCTGCGCGGCGTGCGCACCTCAATGCCCGCGCGCACGGCTAGAGCCTTCACCGGCGAGGCGACGAGCGCCTTGCCGCGCCCCCGAATGCGATCAGGCTGGGTGTAGACCGCCACCACCTCGTAGTGCTCCTTGAGTTCATCCAGAATGTTCGCCGCGAATTCGGGCGTCCCCATGAAGACGACGCGCATAGCGCCTCCCCTTTCTTTCGCGCGCAGTTTTTCCGAATAAGGCGGCAACGCTGCGGGCGTACCTTATGAGCCGTGCGGCCCGTCTTACTTGATAGAAGTTTCGCCGGGCTTGGCACCGGCCGCCTTGGCCTCTTCGAAATCGTGAATGGCCTGGATGCGCGCGGAAAGCTCGCACACGTCGAGCATGGTCTTGCCGTCGATATGATCCACCTCGTGCTGAAGGCAGCGACCCAAAAGCCCGTCGCCCTCAATCTGCCACTGTTCGCCCTCCAGATCATAGTAGCGGGCTACAGCGTATTCGGGGCGCGCCACGGGCACCGAAATGCCGGGAAAGGACAGGCAGCCCTCCTCCTCAGTGACCACACGGCCTCGGGTTTCAACGATGACGGGATTGACCATAACGATGGGGTTTTGCGCGCCATCCTCCTGATCACAGTCGATGACTACCAGGCGCTTGCTCACACCCACCTGGGGCGCTGCCAGCCCGCAGCCGTTGTTCTTGTACATAGTTTTAATCATTTGCCTGGCGAGCTGCTTGAGGCTTGTATCGGAAAGATCGCATTCCTCGCAGGGAGTCTCCAAAACGGGGTCGGGCGCTACGACCACCTTGAACGCTTCGGTTGCCATACAGTCCTCTTTTCGTAGGAAAGCGCCCCGAAGACGCAAGGCGAGCAGAGCTGCGTAGCTGCGCGTTCGAGGCGGAAATATGCCGACACGGGAGTATATCAGAGCGCACAGGCACACGCCCAAGCACCCGTCCCGCCCACGAAAGCCGCAGGGCGGGCGGCGAAGGTGACAACAGACTTGATTGGTCTCTGCTCTACGAGCTCACGCACATCGGTGCTCGTGTCGCCCTACCCACCCTATAAAAGACTGAAAGGGTCAACATCGCAGACCACATTGACGCGTTTGTGGGGGCGTCGGCGGCGGATGACCGGCTCCATAAGCTGGGCGATGGCGGCATCGCGCGGAGCCTTTACGAGGATGTGCCAGCGATACTGACCGCGCAGCCGCTCAAGAGCGCAGGGCGCGGCCCCCAGCGACACCCAGCCCTCGCCAACCACGTCACGGATGACCTCGGCCACGCGCGCCTCCAGCTCACAAGCCACCTCGCGCACCTCTTCGGCATTGGCTCCCCAAATCAAAAGATTTGCCAAACGCGTGTAAGGAGGATAGCCAAGCATCCGGCGTTTGGGCAGTTCATCAGCTAAAAAACGGCGGCGATCATAGGTGGCAGCCGCCTGAATGGCCGCAGCATCGGCCAGGTAGGTCTGTACCAGTACGCGCCCCGTAAGCGCCCCGCGCCCGGCGCGACCAGCCACCTGCTCAACCAGATTGAAGGTGCGCTCGGCCGAGCGAAAATCGGGCAGGCGCAGCTGGGTGTCGGCACTGATCACACCCACCAGCACGACTTCGTCAAAGTCCAGCCCCTTGGCAATCATCTGGGTGCCCAAGAGTACGGCAGGGCCGGGCTGGGCAAAGGCCGCTAACAGCCGCTCGTGCGCATCGCGGCTAGAGGTAGTGTCAGAATCCATCCTGATAACCCGCACCGCGCGGGGGGTGGACGCAGAAGAAGAGTTACTTTCAGTACCAGAAGTGCAGTGGGAGGCGGCGTTTGCGGCGAGGACGTGAGAGGCTCCATCAGCCGCTCCATCTGGGGTGGCGAGGTGAGTGTTCGCCGAAGGCGAACACTGCGACGTCTCCTTTGGCACCCCTTCTCCATCTTCCTCGTGGGCGAGCACGTAGCCGTTATCGACCAAAAGCCTGATAAGCTCGGCCTCCACACGCTGGGTGCCCGAGCCAAACTTGCGCAGGTAGGGGCTGCCGCAGGCCGGGCAGACAGGCGGTGCGGGCAAGCGGCGCGCGCAGTGGTGGCACATGAGCATGGTGCCGTGCTCGTGGTAGGTAAGCGACACCGAACAGGTGGGGCATTCGGGCACATAGCCGCAGGAGCGGCAGAGCAAAAAGGTGGCGAAACCCCGCTGGTTGAGCATAAGAACAGCCTTATGATCTGCGTCGATTGCGGCAAACAAGGCCTCTTTTAGCCGCCGCGAGAACATAGAGCGAAAGCCCGAACCGAACTCACGTGCCATATCCACCACCTCCACCGGCGGCAGAGGCCGGCCGTTGGCGCGCCCTGGCAGGCTCACACGAATCCAGCTGGGGTCGGCCTTGGTGCGACACAGGGTTTCGATGGAGGGAGTGGCGCTGCCCAGCACGAGCAAGGCACCCAGCTCACGAGCCATCCAGGTCGCCACCTCACGCGCGTGGTAGCGCGGGGCGCTCTCCTGCTTGTAGGTGGTTTCGTGCTCCTCGTCGATAATGATGAGGCCCAGGTTCTCCATGGGTGAAAACAGGGCGCTGCGCGCACCAACCACCACGCGTTTGCGGCCGCTTCGAATCTCTTCCCACTGATCAAAGCGCTGAGCACCGGTCATGCGCGAGTGCATCACGGCCACCGTTTCGCCAAAGCGTCCCTCAAAGCGCGCGACGGTTTGGGGCGTAAGCGCAATTTCGGGCACGAGTACGATGGCACCAGCCCCCCGGACGAGGGCAGCACGGATGGCGCGCAGGTACACTTCGGTCTTGCCCGAACCGGTAACCCCATCAACCACCACACACTCCCCCGCCGCACGCTCCAACGCCGCTTCGATGGTGGCTGCAGCCTGGGCCTGTCCTTCGGTGAGATCCAGGGTCTCGCGCTCTTGGGCCCTGTGGGCAATCTGGGTGACGGTGAGAACTTCGCTTGCCCGGGCCTTGCGCCGACGCTTGGCGGGTTTCTTGAGCTCCCACTGACCTGCGGTTTTGATTA
>CAYTIS010000036.1:0-13623 GCA_964438035.1 uncultured Slackia sp. | reverse complement strand
CTACCGTCTCGCCCTTTAAGAAGGCGGCAACCTCGCCATAGGTTATAAGGTCGTTGTCCTGCTTGAGTTGATCAATTTTCACTGCTGAAGCGATGCCGCCGATGGCAAATACCGCCACGAGACAGATGGTTGGAGCCACCTGCATGGCACTCCAGTCCCACGCAAGCACTTGGACGCCGAGCCAGATGAGGGCGGCCGCAAGGAGCACGAAAAAGGCTGCCATCAGATAGGCGAGGCGGTTTAAGGTCTTGGCGCTGCGGTCGATGTTTTGAGTCATGATAGTCACGTCCTTTCCAACGATTTCGTCCACGCTTGCATCGAATACGTCGGAGAGGAGAAGCAGGCTCCGGAGGTCAGGATAGGTCTTGCCGTTTTCCCAGGAGCTGATGGTCTGGCGACTCACGTAGATACGCGCTGCAAGATCATCCTGCGACATCTCCGCGCGCTCCCGCAGCTCCCGTATGACCTTCCCTACTTCCACGTCTTTCCTCTCTCTCGCATTCGAGCAACCTTTCGCACGGAATCGTGGCATGGAAGCTGTCTACGCGCTATCAAAAGGATCCGACATAGCACGCTAACGCCTGTCAAAACATCTTTACAAAGAGTCCTGGCTGAATCTGGCTGAATCCTTACGCCCTCAGCACAGGCAATTTCGCCCCAACCATGCTTCCTTCGTCAAACAGCTTATATGTTCTGTTCGCAGAACTCCCTCCAATGCGCAAGGAACATTCTCTGAAGTGTGATGGTAGCGAAATCCACATTTTTCTTGAACGCGCCTTGATTTCTCATTCCCGTCAAAGTACCCGCACCATATTTTTTCGAGATTTAGTACTTCAAAGCCATAGCGCGTTATCTCGCGAACAGCCTCAGGAATAAGGCCCTGTCCCCAAAATGGAACACCAATCCAATATCCGATTTCACCCTCTGTATCAGGAATTCCTTTATTGCTTGCCTTGCCGAGCTTTAATCCTATGCTCCCAACGGGATGCCCTATGGTCTTGAGAACCACCGCATAAGTCTCTGGTTCAGAAAGCACGCTTTGTATGATTTCCCTGCTGTTTTCCACACTCGTATGAACAGGCCATCCTGCAATCGGTCCTACAGCGGGATTGCTGGCATATTGATATAAATCTTCAGCATCGCCTTCTTCCCAGCGGCGCAGGATAAGTCTTTCAGTCTCGAGTATCGTCTCTTTCATGGTGGCCTTCCGTTATGCTTGGTACTGCTTGGCGCGCGAAGCATAGGTGAGAAGCGTTAAGCGGACTTAGCTCGTCCCACTTGCCTCTCCAGCGGATGCGGCGCTACTCCACACCAAGCGAGCGCACGAGCGCTTGGGCAAGCTGCTCGACGTCGGCGACCTGTTCGACCTTAAGTGAACTCATGATATCTACCACGGGTTCAAGCACCTGAATGTTCTTGAGGTTTTCGAGCTCTTTCAGGATGAGCTTCGAAGAGGATGAGGCCCAGGTGCCACTGCCGATAAGGCCTACGGTGCGGTTCTGCACATTGAGGGCGTGCATGTCATGGAGAAGTGTGGCCATATCAGGATAGATTCCCGTATTGTAGGTGGGGCTGGCAAGTACGATGTGACTACAGCGCCACGTTTCGCCTATAAGCTGGGAGACATGGGTGGCCGATACATCGTACATGGCAATATCTTTCACGCCAGCTTCGCTCAGCTTGCTCGCCAAAATGTCGCAGACGTTTTCGAGATTGCCATACATCGAGCCAAAAAAGATCGCAACAGATTGTTCTTCGGGTGTATACGAACTCCAGGTTTGGTATTTGTTCAAGATCCAGTCGATCTTATTGCGCCACACAAGACCATGCAAAGGGCAAATGATATCGATGTCGAGTTTGGCAAGCTGCTTGAGGGTGTTTTGTGCTTGACGTCCGTACTTACCAACAATGTTTGCGTAATAGCGTCTTGAGTCCTCGGCCCATGCGCGCTCGTAGTTCACGTCATCGTCAAAAAGGGCGCCATTCAGTGCGCCAAAGCTGCCAAAGATATCTGCTGAGAATACGATCTTCTCGGTTTGATCGTAGGTGATCATAACCTCTGGCCAGTGCACCATGGATGCGAGGTGGAAGCTGAGTGTGTGCTTGCCCAGCGAGAGCGTGTCGTTTGCCTTTACCTGAATGTGGCGACCATCGATATCAAGGTTGTAAAACTGCTTGAGTATTTGGAAGGTTTTGGCGTTTCCTACCAGCTGTACATCGGGGTAGCGCAGCACAATGTGCTCTATAGCTGAGCAGTGGTCGGGCTCCATGTGGTTGATTACGAGATAGTCGAGCGTGCGTCCGTCCAGGGCGAAGGCGACGTTTTCAATGAACTGATCGACAGCTGCAGAGTCGACGGTGTCAATGAGGCAGGTCTTTTCATCAAGAATAAGATAGGAGTTATAGCAAACTCCACGAGGGACGGGAAAGAGGTTTTCGAAGCGTGTAAGTTGGCGATCATTTACGCCTACCCATACGACACTGTTGGTCACATTACGGGTGCAGTACATGGAGCCTCCTTTGAACAGACTGTAGTTCGCTTCACCCATCCATCAGGGATAAATCCTCATTTTAGGTAAATCTCACAGTAATGGTAAGTGCGCTTTGCAGCGTGCAGCGCACGTGTGCTCAACGGTCCTTTTGCTTCCAAAACGGCGTGTGGTAAAGGCGGGCCTTGCGCTATACTGCCTCGCTACATGCGTTGACGAAGATGCGTCCGCGCACCGCTTCGCCTTCAGAGAAGAATCCCTTGGCTGAAAGGATTCGGCGAAGTGCGCGGGTCGCTTTCCCTTCCGAGCAGCACGGCTGAACGCGGGGCGCAGGTCGATAATAGATGCCGGAGGCTGCCCGTCCGCCGAGCAGGCGGATTGCGGTGCAGGCATCGGTTGTATTGCTGCGTGGATGTCCAGTAGGCCGGGCCGGGTGCTCCCGTTACAGAGCAAATCGAGCGGACGGCATGGAATGGCTCTTCTGCCTGCTCATCCGTCAACCAAGGTGGTACCGCGAGAGCCCTCTTTCGTCCTTGGATATGCGGCTGCTGGCCGCAGGGACGCAAGAGGGCTTTTTGTATGGGGTTATGCCCGCGCAGGCGGGGCGTGCGACATCTGTGCAGGTCTTGCGCGGGTGCATGAGGAAGAAAGCGAGAGGTGACATGGCGGTAGTCGACGAGCTGATTGAGCTGAAGGCAGCCACGCTCGCGTCGATTGAAGATGCGGCGGACACGCGCGAGCTTGAGACGGTGCGTGTGGGCGTGCTGGGCAAGAAGGGGTCGCTCACGGGGTATCTGCGCTCCATGGGCCAGCTGCCCCAGGAGGAGCGCGCCAGTGTTGGCAGGACGGCAAACGAGGTGCGCGCAGCGGTGGAAGAAGCGCTTGTGGCGCGGCGGGCCACGCTGGAGCGCGCGGAGCTGGCGCAGCGTATGAGCGCCGAGGCGGTGGATGTGACCCTGCCCGGTCGCGCTCAGCAGATGGGCACGCGCCATTTGATTAATCGCATCACTGACGAGGTGTCCGAGATCTTTTTGGGCCTGGGCTACTCGATCGCCCAGGGCCCTGAGGTGGAGACCGCCTACTACAACTTCACCGCTCTGAACGCTCCTGACGACCATCCCAGCCGGGGTCTGGCGGACACCTTTTACGCAATCGATCGCTCCGAGAATGCCCAAAGCCACGTGCGCGGCGAGTCCGAGGTGCTGCTGCGCACCCAGACTTCGCCTGTGCAGGCACGCGTGATGGAGCGCCAAAGGCCGCCCATCTACATCATTAGCCCGGGCAAGGTGTATCGCCGTGACGTGGCTGATCCCTCGCACCTGCCCCAATTCCATCAGATTGAGGGGCTGGTGGTGGATGAGGGCATCACCTTCGGTGATCTCAAGGGTACGCTTGAGTACGCCTGCCAACAAATCTTTGGCGAAGATCGCAAGACGCGGTTTCGGGCGCACTACTTCCCCTTCACTGAGCCTTCGGCTGAAGTGGATGTGAGCTGCGGGATTTGCCACGGCGAAGGGTGCCGCTTTTGCAAACATACCGGGTGGCTTGAGATTCTGGGCTGCGGAATGGTGGATCCCAATGTCTATGCCTACGCGGGAATCGACCCTGAGAAATATGCCGGTTTTGCCTTCGGTATGGGGGTGGAGCGTATCGCCTGTCTGAAGTACAACGTGCCGGATTTGCGGATGCTCGTAGAAGGCGACATGCGCTTTTTGCGGCAGTTCTAGCTCTTGAGAGACGAGCGGAAAGGGATGGTCTCCTGATCAGACAGTCCTGCTTGCACAAGCATGCCGTAAACAGCGCGTTTGGCTCGTGCGGAACTCGCAGGCGACCCTCTCTTTTTGCTCTGCAGGTGTCAGCGATAGATCGGTCGTTGAGAAGGGATTGAGATGAAAGTTTCTTTGCGATGGCTGGCGGAATATGTGGATGTGCCAGCTGATACGAAGGCGTTGTGTGACCGCCTGGATTTGACCGGTACGGGCGTTGAGGGGGTGGAAAAGACCGGCGAGCTGTTTAAGGGCGTGGTGGTAGGTCACGTGCGTGAGTGCGTCGATCACCCCGATAGCGACCACATGCACGTGGCGACGGTGGATGTAGGCCAGGGTGAGCCCTTGCAGATTGTGTGCGGCGCACCCAATATTACGGCGGGTATCAAGGTGCCGGTGGCGCAGGTGGGCGCAGAGCTGCCGGGCGGGGTGAAAATCAAGAAGTCCAAGCTGCGCGGGGTGGCATCCTGCGGGATGTGCTGCTCGTCGCGCGAGCTGGGGATGGGGGAGGATCACCAGGGAATCTGGATTTTGCCCGAGGATGCTCCTACAGGCATGCCCATTGCTGACTATCTGAACAAGGCCGACACGGTGCTTGACCTAGAAATTACCCCCAACCGTCCGGATAGTCTTTCAATCGCGGGCTTTGCGCGCGAGGTAGGGGCGATCTATCAGGTGGATTGGAACGACCCCACGCCTGCGCTGGCTGCCGAGCTTGCGCTTGACGCGACGGGACCTGCACTGGAAGACCTGGTGAGTATCAAGATTGAGGACGGGCTGCGCTGCCCGCGCTACACCGCCCGCGTGATTCGTGGCTGCACGGTGGGCCCCAGCCCCGACTGGATGGTGGAGCGGTTGGCAGCGATTGGGCAGCGCTCTATCAACAATATCGTAGACGTGACCAACTACATCTTGTATCTGCTTGGCCAGCCCCTGCATGCCTTCGATCTCAATACGCTCAAGGGCAGTGACGGGGTGGCCCACATCGTGGTGCGCGCAGCCCAGGATGGCGAGAAACTCGTGACCCTCGATGGCGAGGAGCGGGAGCTGATAGGCGACATGACGGTAATCGCCACCCTCGAGCGCGGCGCGGTGGCCTTAGCCGGGGTGATGGGTGGTCTGGATACCGAGGTGACCGAGGCTACCTGCGACATCCTTTTGGAGGCGGCCGCCTTTGAGGCCGGGCGCACCAGCCGTACCAGCCGCAACCTGGGGCTTATCTCCGAAAGCTCCCTGCGCTATGAGCGCGGTGTGGACGACCATGGCATCGAGGAGCGTTCGGCCGCTGCCGCTGCCCTTATTGCGGCGGTGTCGGGCGGTACGGTGTGTGTGGCGCGCGACAATGATGCGGGCATCATAGACGTGTGGGAGCACAGGACTGAGGCTCGTGAACTGGTCTTTCGCATGGGGCGTTTTAACTCGATGATGGGGGCGCAGATTCCGGCCGACTTTATTGAGGATGTGCTGCGCCGCCTAGGCTGCACGGTGGTTGCTGGCGCTAAGGCCGATACCTTCTGCGTGACCGTGCCCACCTTCCGCCCTGACTTGGAGCGTGAGATTGACCTGTACGAGGAGGTGCTGCGCCTGTGGGGCATGGACACCATTGCCCCGAGCTTGCCTGCCGGGCCTGGTCGGGTAGGCACGCGCAGCGAGGAGGAGCGCAAGCTTGACGTGGTCAACCACACTCTGCGCGCCTGTGGGCTGAATGAAACCATGACCTACTCCTTTGCCCTGCCTGATGATCTGGAGCGCTTAGGGCTGACCGAGGAGGGCCTGGGCGAGGCGGTGGAGCTCATTAATCCCATGAACGCCGAGCAGTCAAACCTGCGCCGCAGCATCATTCCTGGCTTGCTGCGCAGCGTGGCCCATAATCAGGCGCATGGTGTGAAGAACATCCAGCTCTATGAGATTGGCACCACGTTTCACGCAGCGGCCGGTCGGCAGCTGCCCAAGGAGCGCCGACGCGTGGCGGGCATCCTTGTGGGCGCTATGCATGAGGATGCCTGGAACGCTCCTGCCGTGGCCTTTGACTTCTTTGACGGTAAGGGCGTCGTGGAAAGCCTGGTGCGCGAGCTTGCCATCCCCAAATTCCACGTCAAGGCGCTTGAGGCCTCCAAGGCTTCGCACCTGCAGCTCGGGCGCGCTGCCCAGCTGCTAAGCGGCGGGATTGTCTTGGGCTGGTTGGGTGAGGTGCACCCTGAACGTCTTGAGGCCTTTGAGGTGCAGGGTCCGGTGGTGGCCTTTGAGCTTGATCTGACTTCGCTTCTTAAGGCTAGTCAGCCTGCCCGCCCCTACGTGGACGTGCCGCAGTTTCCGGCTGTGGCGGTTGACGTGGCCTTTGTGGTAGATGAGGCGGTGACCCACGAGCGGCTGACCCAGTGCATGACCTCGGCAGGTGGCAAGCTTTTGGACGAGGTGCGCCTGTTTGACGTGTATCGCGATGAGGAGCGGTTGGGGCCGAATAAGAAGTCTGTGGCCTATGCGCTCACCTATCGGGCGGCCGACCGCACGCTTAGCCGTGCCGAGGTGGATAAGGCCCACGCTCGGCTGGTGAAAAAGGTAAGCGGAGCCACTGGCGCTGAGGTGCGCGGGTAGTGCTCGTTCGGTGGGGTGCGGCGTTTTCCCATGTCATACCCCTTGTTGAGAGACTGTTACCTCCTCGTTTCGACCTCGTCATACAACTGTGACTGCATCGAAACCAATGTCTCTCACACCTTCTCTACAATAGCCGCAGTCCCGGCAGCAAGGCGCGTCGGGATGCGGTTTTCATCCGGCCCGGACCGGGCAGGGCGCCCGGACGATACAGAGAAGAAGGAGACCACGATGAAGAAACGCCGTCTCACCCCCGCCTTAGCCGTCGCCACCGTGCTCGCTCTCGGAATTGCCAGCGCAGGCCTCACGGGCTGCATCACGGCTACGGGCACCAGCGAGGAGGTGCTGGCTACGTTAGAGGATTTGCAGGCGCAGATTGACGAGCTGAAAGCCGAACAGGACACCAGCGAGGAGAGCTCGGGAACGCAAGAGGCTACGGATACGGACAGCAGCTCCACCGACTCTACCACCACCTCAGAGAGCAATAGCAGTAGCAGTAGTTCTTCGAGCACCTCGGGGAGTAGCAGTAGCTCCTCCGGCATCACCACGGCCACCGCTTCTGAGTTTACCGCCCAGATTGAGGATCTTTCCTCCCGCGTGGACGAGGCCGTTGCCACCTCCGAGGCCGTGTCGGTGCCCTCCAGTCTCTCCGAGCGCGTGGAAGCTTACTTTGACGCCAAGGCCTCCCTTGAGGAGTTTGAGTACGAGCTGGATATAATCGAGGATTCCGTCGAGGCTTCCTATCGTCAGGGCTTGCTCACCCGTGATGAGCTGTGGAGTCTTGAGCAGCAGCTCGATGTGATTGACGACACGCTCGACCGTGCTGGGGATGCCCTTGAACTGCGCATGGGAGTGGACGACTAGCTCTAGGTGGTCAAGCGGTACACCTTATATCCCAAGCGCTCGCATGCTCGATGTCTGACGCATCTTACAAGCCCCGTGCACCTGGCTTGCACTCCAAACAATTACAGTCCCTTCAAGGCCCCGCCGATGCTGCGGGGCCTTGTAATCTTTTGGAAACCTCGCTTTTACGCAGAGGAAACCTTCTGGACACACAGCCCTAATCCGCGTTTCGTACCATCGTTTCGCGCTCGACCTCACTGCAGAGCGTAGGCTGCAGAAGAGTTCGGGCGCCATTTTGTCTAACGGGGCGTGGTCGCAAGGCTGCACGCCCTTTGCTGGATGCGCGGTTTCGTCTCACGTACCCGGCCAGGTTGGCTCCGGGTTGGTGCGCAATCATCGCTGTATAAAGGGGGGAGTGCTCATGGGGCAGGGATTCATGCGGCCAAAACGCGGGCCGGTTGAAGGCGAGGTAAGAATTCCTTCGGGATGTGCCATCGTCGGCATCATGGATCGCACGGGTGCGCGTCACGATGGCCGCGACATTTGCAAGGCCATCGCGCTTATGCATGATCGCTCTAACGGTCTGGGCGGTGGCTTTGCTGCCTACGGTATCTATCCCGAATACGCTGAACTCTACGCCTTCCACATGCTCTACGAAAGTCATGAGGCGCGTGTAGCCACCGAAGCATACTTAAACGAGCATTTTTTATGCGAAAAGCAGGAGCGTATCCCCACCACGCCCGTTAAAGGTATTAAAAATCCGCCCGATTCATGGCGCTACTTCCTCACCCCCAATCCCTCCCGCCATGACCTGGAGTTCGGCGAATTTGACGAGGCCGAATACACCATGCAGTGCGTCTTTCATATCAACGGTCGGATCGAGGGCGCGTTTGTGGCTTCTTCCGGCAAGAACATGGGCGCGTTTAAGGGTGTAGGCTATCCCGAAGAGATTGGCGAGTACTATCGCATCGAGGATTACAAGGCCTGGCTGTGGACCGCGCACGGGCGTTTTCCCACTAATACGCCTGGCTGGTGGGGCGGGGCGCATCCCTTCACCCTGCTCAACTGGTCCATTGTCCATAATGGTGAAATTTCAAGCTACGATACCAACCGTCGTTATGTGGAGCAGTTTGGCTACGACTGTGCGCTTCAGACTGACACCGAGGTGATCACCTACCTCTTTGACCTGCTGGTGCGTCGCCATGGCTTTTCCCAAGAGATGGCCGCCCACATCATGACCGCGCCCTCGTGGGATGCGATCGATCGCATGGATGCTGAGCGCGCCGAATTTGAGACGGCCCTGCGCTGCACCTACTCTGACTGTCTGGTAAATGGTCCCTTCTCCGTCATCTTGGGTTCTGAGGAAGGGCTGCTTGCCCTCAATGACCGCCTGAAGCTGCGCGCGCTCATGGCGGGAGAGAAGGGTTCTATGGTGTATCTGGCCAGCGAGCAGGCTTCCATTGAGCTGGTGTGCCCCGATGTGGAAAACGTCCGCTCCATTGAGGGTGGTCAGCCCTTTGTGGTGCAGCTCGATGAGGTGGCGCGCCTGAGGTCGGGCGTCGCGCGCGAAAACGTGCCCGATCTGAAGCCGCCCATCCAGTTCACCGGCGTTATGCCGGCGGGCAACAAGCGAAGGGAGGTCTAAGCGTGCTGGACTATGTTTATCCCCGCTACAAGGTACTGCGCGACAAGGATCTATGTGTCCAGTGTGGCGTGTGCGAGCGCTCATGTGCCAATGAGGTACACCATGTGGATCAGGATCTAGGCTGCGTAACTGCCCAGCATCGGTCCTGCGTGAACTGTCAGCGCTGTGTGGCAATGTGTCCCACCGATGCCCTGACCATCACCACTTGGCCCCAGGTGGGTAACGGCTCCAACAACTGGACGCTTCCCGTGATGCAAGACATTGCCCGTCAGGCCCAGACCGGGGCGGTATTGCTTTCGTCTATGGGAAACCCCCGGCCCTATCCCATCTACTGGGATCATTTGCTGCTTAATGCCAGCCAGGTGACCAATCCCTCGATCGACCCTTTGCGAGAACCTATGGAAACGCGTGTGTTTTTGGGCGGGCGACCTGCGGCGCTTACGGTAAGCGAGAGTGAGCGCACGGTGGTTTCTCCCATGCCGCCCCGGATTAAGCTGGACGTGCCGATTATGTTTTCGGCCATGAGCTTTGGATCCATCTCGCTCAATGCGCAAAAGGCGCTGGCGATGGCGGCCGAGGAGCTGGGCACCTACTTCAACTGCGGCGAGGGCGGCTTGCACGCTGATTTGGAGCGCCACAGCAAGCGCGCCGTGGTTCAGGTAGCCTCCGGGCGCTTTGGCGTGGATATGCACTATCTTAAGTCAGCAGCTATGATCGAAATCAAGATTGGTCAGGGTGCCAAGCCTGGCATCGGCGGTCACCTGCCTGGCGAAAAAATCAATGCCGAGGTGTCGCGCACCCGCATGATTCCCCAGGGTACCGACGCGATCAGCCCCGCCCCCCACCACGATATCTACTCCATCGAAGATTTGCGCCAGCTGGTCTTTTCCCTCAAGGAGGCCACGCGCTACACCAAGCCCGTGGCCGTGAAGATTGCAGCGGTCCACAACGTGGCGGCCATCGCCTCGGGTATGGCGCGGGCTGGAGCCGACGTGATTGTGGTGGATGGCTTTCGTGGCGGCACGGGCGCAGCCCCCAAGCGAATCCGCGACAACGTGGGCATTCCCGTTGAACTTGCTCTGGCCAGTATCGATGAGCGCCTGCGCGACGAGGGGATTCGCAGTCGCGTGAGCCTTGTGGCGACCGGATCCATCCGCTCTTCGGCCGATGTGGTGCGCGCCGTCGCCTTGGGAGCTGATGCGGTGTACTGCGCATCAGCTCCGCTCATCGCCCTAGGCTGCCATCAGTGCCAGGACTGTGCCAGTGGCAAGTGCAACTGGGGTATCGCTACTCAGCGTGAGGATTTGGCGCGCCGCCTCAATCCTGAGATTGCAGCCGAGCGCGTGGTCAATCTTATCCATGCCTGGACGCATGAGATCAAGGAGATCATGGGCGGCATGGGCATCAACGCCATCGACAGCCTACGGGGCAATCGCCTCATGCTGCGCGGCGTGGGACTGACCGAGCAGGAGCTTGAGATCTTGGGCGTCAAGTACGCAGGGGAGCGGTGAGGCATATGAAGCGGATATATGCGCTGGAGAGCTGGTGTATTGACTGTAAGCGCTGCGAGGTGGCCTGTGCGGCCTTTCACTCTCCCTACCAGGATGCCGTGAAGGCCTACAAGCTGGACGGGGCCTTGCCCATCAGCCGCGTGCGGGTGGAAGGCGGGCTGTTGCATTCGGTGGCGGTGAACTGTCGCCATTGCGACCAGCCTACCTGTGTGGAGGGCTGCATCTCGGGCGCCATGCGCAAAGACCCGGTCACCGGCGTGGTGACATCAGACGGCACCAAGTGCGTGGGGTGTCGCACCTGCGTGTCCATGTGCCCCTTTGGCTGCGTGACGGTGGCGCAGATTGACGGACGGGCCATCGCCATCAAATGTGACCTGTGCGGCGATGGGCGTGGCACACCGGGCACACCCAGCTGTGTTGCCGCCTGTCCCAACCGCGCACTCATCTATGTGGAAAGTGAGGGGTGCTAGCATGGGAGGCGTGTGTGTTGCTGCTGAGGGTGCAGCTGTGACGGTCGGTGCGTATGAGACTGATTATCTGGTGATTGGCAACTCGGCCGCCGGGGTGACGGCCGCCGAGACCCTGCGCGCTCACGATGCGCAGGCACGCATTCTCATGGTGTCTAACGAACCCCATGCGGCCTACGGGCGGCCTCTCATCTCCTATCTTCTGGAGGGCAAGACCGATCGGGGGCATATGGACTATCGCGAACCCGACTTTTACGACACCAATCGTCTCGATACGCTCTTTGGACCTGAGCATGCCGTGGTGCGTCTTGATGCGGAAGCCCACCAGGCTGTCTGTGCTGATGGGGCGGTGCTCTCCTATAAAAAGTGCCTGCTTGCTACGGGTAGCGCGCCTGCGGTGCCGCCCATACCAGGCGCTGAGGGCTACCGCAACGTGCACTGCTTTTTGACGCTTGATGATGCGCTGAATGTTTGGGACGATGCGGTAGCTTCCACCGAGCGTGCCCATGCCGAGGGGCGCACGAGCCGTGCGGTGATCATCGGCGCTGGCCTGATTGGCCTGAAGGCCGCCGAGGCCCTGACCCACCACGTAGACGAGGTGGTGGTGTTTGCGCGCGGCAATCGCATTCTGCCCTCGGTGCTTGATGCGCAGGGCTCGGCCCTCATGATTGACCTGCTTGAGAAGCGCGGTATCCAGTGTCGCACGGGGGTAAGCGCGGCTGAGCTGTGTGGTGAAGCAGAGCGGGTGACCTCTGCATTGCTCACCGATGGCACCGAGTTGGCCTGCGACATGGTGATTCTTGCCGTGGGTGTGCGCCCGGCCTCAGGGCTGGCGGTGGATGCGGGTGCTGAGGAAGGGCGCGGCCTCATTGTGGGTCCCGATCTCAAGACCACACTCGCTGATGTGTATGCCGCTGGTGATGTGACCCAGGTGACCGACCGGCTTACCGGGGTTGCCCGTCCGCTTGCCCTGTGGCCCAATGCGGTTGTGCAGGGCCGGATTGCCGCCCTGCATATGGCCGGAGTGCCCGACGCTCCCGCATTTGTGGACTCCTTTGCCGTCAACGCGGTGGACTTTTTCGATATCTCGCTTCTGACCTCGGGTATTATCAATCCCGCTGAGGGCGATGGCTGCGCTGAGATTCTTCTTGAAGAGAAGGACACCTTCGCCAAGTTCGTCACGCGCGACGATACTTTGGTGGGCTATCTCTTGCTCAACCGTCCCGAGAATGCGGGTATCTACACCGCTCTCATCGAGGACAAGGTGAGCATCTCTACGCTTGATGCGCACATCTTTGAGCGCGACCCTCAAAACCTCGACTTTTCCGCGCAGGCCCGCTGGAGCCGCCTGCATACCGGGTATCCCGCCAACCGCGATGAGAAGGGCTGGTTGCGCACCGAGTCGCAGCTTGCACGAGAAGGGGGCCGCTCATGATGACGGTCATGAAGGAGTCCAAGGCGGTGGTCACGTTGGGCACCGTCCATTTCAAGGAGGCCAACGAGGCTGTACGCGCGGCGCTTGATACCTGCGATGTGGTGGAGCTGCGTGAGGTATGTGCTCAGCGCTATCTGGGGTGCGGCATGCCGGCAGGCAAGCGCCTGGAGATTTTCGGCGTGCCCGGCAACGATATGGCCTGTTATATGGATGGCGGGCAGATTGAGGTGTTTGGCAACGCCCAAGATCAGGTGGCCAACACCATGAACGATGGCGATATTGTGATTCACGGGCGCGCGGGCGACGCGGCTGGCTATGGCATGCGCGGCGGGCGCATTCTTGTGCGCGATGGCTGCGGCTGGCGCGTGGGTATCCACATGAAGCAGTACGGTACGCGCTGTCCTGTCATCGTCATTGGCGGAGATGCTGGCAGCTTTTTGGGCGAGTACATGGCCGGGGGCGTGATCGTGCTTCTAGGCCATGCCGGCCCGTACTTGGCTACGGGGATGCACGGCGGTGTTATGTATCTGCGCCACCCGCTTGATGAGGGGGACGTGCCTGCGGGCCTGGTTCAGCGAGAGCTGGATGAGGACGACCGCAGGGTTGTAGCTCATCTCTTGGAGGGCTACAACGAGGCCTTCGCCGAGGAGTTGGGTGCTCCCGTTGACACTTCAGGCATCGGCTTTGTGCGCCTCAGCCCCGCAAGCTCCCGCCCCTACGCCAATATGTACGTCTAAGAAAGTTCTGTTCCTCACACATTGTGACGATGGCAAAGGAAGGCTGTGGCCTGCAACGCTTATTCAGCATAAACCCCTACATCAGCGTTCGTAGATGAATTCGTCATTGATGAGCTTCTTGATTGATCTCATCATTTG
>CAYTIS010000035.1:0-13915 GCA_964438035.1 uncultured Slackia sp. | reverse complement strand
GTATAAGTGAGTGTAGAAGAGTATAAATGAGTGCAAAATAGTGTGAATTGCTCGGGAGGGAACCAGGACGATTAGTTTGGGAAGCCGCCTTTCGCCCATAAGCTGCGCACGGTAAACCTCCCATCCTTGGGCTCTTCTACCCAGAAGATGGGAGGTTGATTGGAACGTGCGAGCGCAAACACAGCCTGATTGTCAGCAATAATCAGGCTGCGGCAGCCTCATTGGCTGTGTGCGTGCCTTTCGTGTTAGTTGGCCGCACGCCTGCCTCGGAGAGACATAAGGCCTGCTCCTGCTGCCACGATGCCGGCACCTGCTGCTATCGATGCTGCAAGCGCCATCACAGCATCGCTGTTGTCCCCCGTCTTGGCCAAAGATGAGGTCGTATCCGTTGTTGTCGCAGCTGAAGACTGGGCAGCAACCAGGCTTTCATAGGCCTCCGTGGCCAAGAGATAGTCAGCCTGCTTTTCGGCGAGCTCTTGGGAGGTTGCCTCAGCATTGGCAAGGGCTGCTTCGTAGGCTTGCTGGGCTTCAACAAGAGCTTGCTCTGCAGCCGCAAGGTCATCAAGGCGGCTCTGATAAGCCGCAGAAGCCGCACTGGCAGCGCTGGCTATATCCTCATGAGTGACATCTGCAGTCAATCCATTGAGCACAATATCTTCAGCAGACTGCTCACTGAACAAAGCCTGCCACCCAGCGGCTAGAGCGCTCTGCTCTGCATAGCTTGCCTGGGCGTCAACAATGGTCTGGCTGGCATCTTTGATTGCCGTGTTCAGATAAACGATCTGATTATTGAGCTCAGTTTCAGCATCCTGGGCATCAGCAAGCCCAGCTTCTGCAGCATCCACGGCATCAAGATAGCCCTGCACTACTGCCTCCTCCGCTTCAAGTTCTTGTTTGGCGGCAGCAAAGCTACCGTAAGCAGCATCCTTAGCAGCTTCTGCGCCTTCAAGTTCGCTATAAAGCGCCGTCACCTTGCTTTGCGCAGCGATTATTTCGGGCTCGAGATTTTCGATCTCCTTGGTAAGGGTGTCGTATGTTGTTTGCGCGGCGTTAAGCTCATCGGTGTATTGGTTGACGAGCGCCTGAGCTTGTTCAAGGGCTTCAAAGGTCTCAGCAACCTCGCCGTACTCTTCGTATAGCGTATCGTAGGTGGTCTCTGCGCTCTCAAGGGCAGATCTTAGTGTATCAAGGTCGATGCTCTCGAGTTCTGTTTGAAGTCCAGTCATCTGGTCATTCAGCTTATCAAGCGCTGTCTTGGCATCGTCATAGCTCAACTGAGCTGCATCTGCGACTTCTTGGGCGGCCTTGTATTCTTCGAGTGCGCTGTTGTAGGTCGCCTGAGCAGCGTCAAGGTCGGCAGGTGTCGTAGCCTCATGCTCTTCTAATGCCTTGTCAGCTGCCTCGCTTGCGCTCTTTGCGTTATCGTATGCGCTTTGCTTCTCGGACTCTGTCTCCTTTGCGCTTTCATGTTGAGTTTGCAGAGCTGAAAGCTGCGTATAGAGGGCCTCAAGCTCGTCGCTCGAAGTAACGACGGTACCTTCTTTTATGGCCGTTTCGATGAGAGTCCTGAGTGCGGTTGTTGTGTAGGTGTCGGTAGCGGATGCAGTAAAAGATACCCCTGAGGACTCGGATATAACTCTAATCATGTCAGAATATGCAAAAGACTGCTCCCACACGTACCTATACGTGCCGCTGTATTGAGCATATGCCACGCCTGTGACGGTATACGACGATCTCAGAATATTGACGTAGTGCCCAACCGAGGCGCCGGAACCGTATTCTGTTGTCACCCAAGTATCGATTTGAGTTCCGTACGTTGTGTAGATGCTTGCAGCTTGACTATCGAGACTATCATCGGTAAACGCAATGCCCAGCGCCTCACATGCTGCCTTAAAGTAGGCACGCTCTTCGGTATACCATCCCCCTATCGCAGCCGAAGCAGAAGTGTACCCTGCCGCAAGGTTTTCACCCCAGTTAAAGGTATAAGAGGATGAGTTATTAGCTGCGTGGGCAAAGCTTCCGTCCTTCGCAAGGGTAGCTGTGGTCCAGTTGGTATAAAGAATGGATACCACCATGCCATAGATCGATATCTTAAGTTCCCCAAGACCTGCTTTTTTGCGAATTTCATTTACCTCATCAACAATATCGAGGGCTTTGAGAATATTGCTGAGGTACGAAGCATCATTCTCGTCGCCAAGGTTGGTGTAGCTAAAGAGTGAAGTGCCGTCCCCCATGGTGTAGACATACCCATCGCCTGTGAGGATGGCACGTGCGGTTTCAAGTCCGGTCTCCCCATTGGCAATGAGGTAGGACAGAAAGTCCGCAAAGGTCACCACTTCTGTGGTCAGGGACTTTTCAAGTGCATCAATTTGAGATTGAAGAGAGGTAATCTGGGCTTCGAGCGTACTCACGGCACTTTGGGCGGTTTCGAGAGCGCTTTGAGCGGCTTCAAGCGCTGAGGCTGCATCGGAGGCTGCGGCGGTAAGCCTCTCATATTCTTCTTGCCAGGTTTCATGCTCCGCTTCTGCAGCCTCTAAAGCACTTGCGGCGCTCTCAAGATCGCCCCTGGCATCCTCTAAGGCGCTCGTAGCGCTCTCAAGATCGCTTGCAAGGCCGTCGACTATGCTTTGTTGGCTTGTTATCTGGTCTTCAAGGTCTGCTATCTCAGCAGAAATGTTATCGCTTTGTTCCAAAGCCGAGTCATATACACCTTGAGCCTCATCAACAGCTGCTTGGGCGTTTGCAAGGTCAGACTCTGCCTGGGCAATCTCTTCTTCAGACATACCTGCAGTGGCAGCCTCATACTCTTTTTGAGCATCAGTCAAAGCGCTTTGAGCGCTCGCCAAATTGCTTTCGGCAGCAGAAATATCAGACGAAGCGCTGGCCTGCTGGGATTGCAAATCGGCGCGTTGATTTTCTAGCTCCTCTACCGTGGCTTGTGCGCTCTCATAGTTAGCCAGCGCTGTCTCATACTCTTCCAGAGCAGTGTTGTAGGTGTCAAGCGCTTCGTCATACGCTGCTTGTTCTTCTGCCGTGGGATTGTCGCCGAGGGCAGCAAGTGCCTCCTGTGCGGCTTCAAGTGCCGTCTTGGCGTCCTCTACAGCTTGCTGCTTGCTTAGGAGATCCTCATTTGCCTCATCAAGCTGACTGCTTAAGCTCTCTAGCTCAGCTTGTGCGGCAGCTTCATCGTCAAGGGCCTGTTGGGCCTTATCAAGTGCGTCCTGAAGTTGCTTGGTGAGAAAATCAATTTGTGCCTGAAGCTCTTCATCGACAGCGATGCTCTTCGCATCAACATCCGCCTCGGCAATAGCAACAGCCTCCGCTGCCTCAGCTACCGTTTGGTGCGCTTGGACGTTGGCCTCGTATGCTTCCAGATAGTCAGCTTCGACTGAATCAAGGAGGGCTTTTGCCTCTTCAAGCGTGAGATTGAGATTGCCAGCTGCTGCGGAAAGGAGCTGTTTGGCAGCAGAAAGCACGTCCGTCTGAGTTGTGGTGTTGGCGTTGGTGTTGGTGTCGTCAGTTGTTTCTGAATCCTGAGCTGCAAACGCCAGTGCAGCTGGAAAGGACTGGCCAGCGATGAGCGCGCCAGTAAGGCCTGCTGCAATAACGGGCTTAGCGCTTAAAGTCCACACCCCCCCCCGAGGCTTAGATTCTTCAATCCGTGCCTGCTTGGGCTGCCTTGCATGCTTTAGCTGATAATTTCGCCTCATCCGCCTCACTCCAATCAAGGTCCTACCTGCTCTTTATGTCGAGCTCTTGGTTGGGCAGAGCCCCTGTCGCTCTGCTCAACCAACGCCTCCATTATGTCATCAAATATCCTAAAGCCTCTCTTAAAGCAAGAGTTTTTCGATATTGAGAACCCTTGGCGACCCCGTTGACAACCCGCCTTTCGATACCCTTTCACCAGGAGTTCTTGTCGTTATGGTTGGCTCGCTAGGTGCCAACCTTGGGAGAATTCTGCGTTTGTGTCGAATATCGCGTTTTGAAATCTTGCGTTTGTGTCGGAAATGGGCTTTTGAAATTATGCCTTTGTGCTAGATTGATGCCGCATCGGACCACGTGATACAGGAGGAGGAGCCGATGCTGGCACGAAAGACTCTCGAGCGCTTCAAGGCGTGGAAAAGGAACAAGACCCATCAAGCGCTGCTGGTCACCGGCGCGCGCCAGGTAGGCAAGACCTACCTTATCGAGCACTTTCTTGAGGAAAGCTACCCGCGCTACGTCAAGTTCGACCTCATCGACCAACGACGCGTCCTCGCCTCCTTCAAGCAGGCAATCGATGCAGACGACCTCATGCTCAGGATGTCGGCCGCATCCAACACAGAACTCGTGCCCGGACAGACCGCCATTTTCGTCGACGAGATCCAGGAGTTTCCCGACATCGTCACTCACATCAAGTACTTGGCACAGCGCGACGACTTTGACTTTGTGTTTTCGGGTTCGCTTTTGGGCACAAGACTCGAGAACATCCGCTCTCTACCCGTGGGCTATGTTACCGAGGTCGAGATGTTTCCCTTGGATTTCGAGGAATTTGCACGGGCAGGAGGCGTGTCCCCTGACATATTCGCAAGCGTGGCGCAGCACTTTCAGGGGCGCACTCCCGTTCCCGAGTTTCTGCACGAGCGGCTTATGCATCTCTATCGCCGCTACTTACTTGTAGGCGGCATGCCCGATGCAGTGAACGCATTTCTGGCGCAGGGCACGCTCGATCCTGTGCGCGCAACCCAACAAGAGATATCGAAGTACTACCTTCGCGACATCGCAAAATACGCACCCAAAGACCAGGTGCTCACCATTCAGGGAATATATCGGTTGGTGCCCAGCGAACTATCGGGCACCAACCGCCGCTTCAGGCTCAAAAGCGTTCCGGACGTGAAGCGCTTCGACACCGTGGAAGATGAGTTCTTGTGGCTGACGAATACAGGGGTGGCCATCTCGGTGAACAATGCTACCGAACCTGCCTCCCCGCTCATGATGACGCGCGAGGGCGGACGCTTCAAGCTGTATTACTCGGACGTTGGCCTGCTGTGCAGTGCGCTCATCAAGGGCGCATCGTTGGATCTGCTTGATGGCAAAAAGACGATGAACCTGGGTGGGGTATACGAGAACGCGGTGGCGCAGGAGCTCCATGCTCGAGGTATAGAGCTGTATTACCACTCTTCTCGCAGAATCGGCGAGCTTGACTTCTTGTTTGAGCGGACAGACGGTACACTTGTGCTCGTCGAGGTCAAGTCTGGCGGAGGCTACATGACGCACGCCACACTCGACAAGGCTCTCAATGCGAAGGACTGTCGTATTGACGATGTCGTAGTCCTAGCCGAAACAAACATAAAGGTCGACGGCCCTATAACGTACCTCCCCCTCTACATGGCCGGAGCCATCTAGAGACCGATCCTGCGTATTCATTTCGTGGACTCGGTTGAGGCTCTAACCGCCTCGTGCTTTCGGATGTTTTCTTGCATAGTGTGAATGAGTGCAGAAGAGTATAAATGAGTGCAAAATAGTGTGGATTACTGAAGAGGGAGCTGCATGCCGACCAGTTCACTCAAACTTACAGCTGGCCGTCGCTGTAGTACAAGGTTGCTCCAATCGGCTTCGATAGTCGTAAGTAAGTCCAATTTACGACTAAAAATGGCAATCGGGAAGTGATTTAGTCCTATCTTACGACTATCGTGACCCTGTCTTAGAGGACATGGTTGAATTACAAAGTCACACCCCCTGGTTATATCTCGATGTGATACGGTGACGTACATGCGTGTAAGGAGGATGACATGGCAACTTCACTGGTGGCTATCAGGGCACCGGAAGACGTGATGGAGCGCTATACGCGTCTTGCACAGGGAACTGGTAGGTCGAGAAGCTTCTATGTAAACGAGGCCCTTGCTGAGTCTATTGACCGGCTTGAGTACGAGTATGGCATCCTCAAAAAGGTCGAGGACTTACGTGCAGGCCGCGCAAAGACTTATACACCAGATGAGGTAAGAGACCTCTGTGGCCTGGCTGATTAAGTACTCAGACGAGGCTGCAGAAACGCTTATCAAGCTATCGAAGCGAGACAAGCCGACTGTGGCGCGTATTATGAACTATATGGATGAGGTAGCCACACTTGACGACCCAAGAAGTCGTGGAAAAGCGCTGACGGGAAACCTTCGCGGACTGTGGCGTTACCGTGTGGGCGATTACCGAGTTATATGCGACATCGACGACGGAAGGCTTGTGGTCTTTATTATTGATCTTGGGCATAGGAGCAAGGTGTACAGGCGCCCATGAATTTGACTCCGTTAGCCCACCGTGGATATAGATTTCCCTAAAGTGTGGGCGCTTGAGGTGGTGAGGGTTGCGGCGAGTTCGTCTTCGTCTTGCTCGCGCAAAGCTGCGAGGGTAGTGAGAGTGGTGCGCAGGTCAGTTTCCCAGGCTTGGGCAGTGTAGGTACTGCCTTCAGATGCGGGCTGGTCGGTTTCGAGGAAGAGGCGGGTGGCAGGGATGGCGCGGGCATGGGCACGGCCTTGCTTGGTAGCAAGCATGCGCGCACCCACCGAAAAGGCGCAGCCCAGGCGCTCGGCGCGCACCCGCTCCTGAGCGGTACCCGAAAACCAGTGGAAGATACAGAGATTGGTATAAGTGATGCGGCGTGCTTCGAGGAGGTCCAAGACCACATCGGCGGAGCGCACGGCATGCAGGGAAACAACAGCCCCTCCCCCACCTTGCGCTACTGCATCAAGAATCCGCTCAAGGGCTGCCACCTGAGACGATGCTGTGTTTTTGCGACGCGGAGCAAAGTCTAGACCCACTTCGCCAACAAAGCGCGTGCTCGCGAGATGCTCAGCCAGGGCATCAGCCATCGCAAGGGCCTGCTTCGCATCAGCAGGCACCCACCAGGGATGCAGTCCTACGCCTACGCGAATCGTGGGAGTGCTTGCCTGATAGGCCTGTGTGCCCCGATTCTTGGAGAGACCTAGATTCTCGTCACTCCTGAGATCGCTCGCCTGATGTTCCTGCTCGCCCAGGCCCTCGCACTGGCCTGCGTCCATACACAACGAAGGCGGGGTAAGAAGACGCCGGGCGCGCTCATAGCCTTGCGGCGTTACCGTGACGCTCAAGGCAGCGATGCCTCGCCCGCTAGCCTGCCGGAGGATTTCGCCTATACCCTCATCGTTCATAAAGTCTAGATGGCAGTGCATATCAAAGAGCTTCACACGGGACTCCTTGCGCTCTTCGCTCTCCGTTCTTCGCTCTGCGCTCTCCCCTGCTCTCCTACCCTTCTCCCTGCTCTTCCAGACCCGCAAGTTCGCGGATGACGTGGCCAGCAATCATCTGGCCCATGATGGGAGGCATAAAAGAAGCGGTACCCAGGTTGGAGCGCTCGCTGCGGGATGCACCTTCGCGAACGGGCACCTTGACGGGACGCTCACAGGAATAGATGACGCGCAGGCGGCGGATACCGCGCTTGCGAGCCTCCTTGCGCATGACGCGGCTTAAGGGGCAGTTCACGGTTTCGGAGATGTCGGCGATGCGCAAGCTTTCGGGATGAAGCTTGTTACCCGCGCCCATACTGCTGATCAGGGGCAGGTTGTGAGCATAGGCGTATTCAGCCACCGCAAGCTTGGCCGACACCGCATCAATCGCGTCCACCACATAATCCAAACGCCCCGCAAACACGTCCAGAAGGGCAGCGGTATTGTGGGCGGTGACAAAATGCTGAAGGGGCACCACGCGAGCGCGGGGGTTGATGTCGGCCACCATGGCACGCATGACATCCACCTTGGGGCGGCCGAGCGTGCTACGAAAGGCAATGGCCTGGCGATTGATATTACTTTCCTGCACCACGTCGCGATCCACGATGACGAGGTTGCCCACCCCGCCGCGCGCCAGAGCCTCAATGCAGTTGGAGCCAACGCCACCCACGCCCAACACCATCACCGTAGATGTGGCCAGGCGCTCAAGAGCATCTGGACCCATGATGCGCAGAAGACGCGACTCAAAGCAATCGTCGCCCGGCGCAAGGTGGGACGGCGGCAGCTCATCATGTAGAACGGCCATGCTTGCCTCTTACTCTCTCGTCGGACGCAACGTGACTGCGCTCGGTGCGAGACTCACCGCTTTGCATGCGGGCCTCAGTGCGCGCTGAGATGGCCGAGCGACGGGCCGCCCGTTCGGCGCGCTTGGCGGCAGCTTCGGCACGACGCAGCTTGTCGGCATGGGACTGGCGGGCCCTTGTGCGGGCGGCTACCGCTCCCGACGTGTGTGAGCCAGCGGGCAGTGCCGCCTGCCCGGCCTGCGCAGCGGCCTCGGGAGCACGGCGGGCAGGGGTCATCGCCACATCCTCTGCGGGTTCGTTGGCCAGGGCGATGCGGATACGCAGGTACTCCCACACCAGCAAGACCAGCAAAAACGACATGATGATGAGGTAGCTCAGCACCGCGCCGGGCAGCTCGGTAAAGCTCACGAGCAACAGCGGAATGAAGAGCGAAAAGCCAAAGGTAATCAGATAGAGCTTGGTGACCGAGCCCTGCTTGCGCAAAAGCGTGACGGCCTGATAGATAAAGTCAATAGCGGCGGACACACCACCGGCCACCACCATCACCATGATGAGGCCCCTATAGGGCTCAAAGTCCACGCCGTAGAGCAGGCCTAAGATCTGCGGGCCAAGCGCACCCATGAAGCCCGCCAGCGCGCTGGTGAGCAAAACCACCACCAAAAGCATGGCTACCACGAGGATGTCGAAGCGCTTACGCGTGCGCATATCGGCCCAGATCCCAGCCATGCGCACGAGCAGCGGCTTGTAAATCACCTGCACCACGATGGTGAGTGCGTTGGCCGGAAACCACATGGCGTTGTAGTAAAGCTGGTTATCGTAGGGCAGCATACCCTCCATGATGAATTTGGGCATGTTCTCGATGAGGTTGTACATGAACAGGGCTGCAAACAGCGGGAAGCACTGCTTGACCAGAACGACTGCGGCCATGGGGTTGAAGCGCCGCGACTTGGGGGTTTCAAACAGCGCCAGCGGAATGGTGATGAAAAAGAGGCTCAGCAGAGCCACCACACCCATGATCACGCACGAAATCATCAGGTTGCGCGTAATCAGGAGCACCAGCGAAAACACCACCATCACCGTAATGGAGCGCAGGGCCTGCGAGATGCCGGCCAGGTAGAGCTTGTCCATCTGCTGAAGGCGACCTTCGTAGACATCAGCCCAGCCATCCACCATCTTATAAAGATATACGCCAAAACAGATGATCATCATCTCGGAGCCGTAGCCGCGCACCGCCCCGTAGCCAAAGCCCAGCGCCATCATGATGGTGCAGGTGAGAATGCGGTTTGCCTGGTAGTCAGAGAAGGAGTATTCCTCGTCTAAGTCGGACACCTGGTAGGTGCGCACGCCGTAGTTAGCCAAAAACATGAGCAGCAGCGCCACGGTGAAGGCCATGGTGAACATGCCAGCCTGCTCGGTGCCCACCAGCTGGGTGACCACAATGGACAGGACGGGAAAGCACACGCCCCATGAGGCCAGGCCCACGGCGTTCCACACGTAGTCACGCGAGGTGCGGTGGGATTCGTACTGGGCCTCCTGATCGGCGAAGGTGCCGTCGGCCACCGCGCCCACCAGACGATTAACCCAGCGGTTGACCAGGCGCGTAAGCCAGCTGGGCTTGCGCCTGCGGCCCTTGCCGTGAATGGCAGCGTCGGCTGAAGATGCGGATACGTCACTAGGGGGCAGGTCTACGTCATGAAAGGCACCCATGCCGCCGGGGTGTGCCGGGGTGAGGCGCCGGCGAATGGAAAGGCGGGGGATGCGTATGGCCTGCACGGACGCGGCCATACGGGTTGCGTGCGCGTTGGTGAACGTGCGACCTGTGCGGCCGGGAGTGGCGGCGTGAGAGCCGGTTGCCGCCCGAGAGTCTCCTGCGTGAGAGCCGCCGGCACTGCGCGTGCTTGCGTGCGCAACGGAGGCGTGAGAGCCGGTGGTGCGCGCATCGGTGCTGCGGGTGTCCGTGCGCGAAGATGTCGTATAGGACCGTTCGCCTTGGGTGTGCGATACGTCTTGTTGGTCGCGCTTGCGTGCGTGGACGCGCTTTTTACTCACGTTATCCGACGACCTCAACGCCATTGCTCTGACAGCCTTCTTTCACCCAGCCCGCCTGTGGGGCATCCTTGCATTTCCCAACCTCGCGCGCTGGACTGCTCCTCTCTACGAGCCTCTAGGGAGGTGCGTTTCTCCTGGTCACGCGCGTGATAGGCCGCCAGCATCGCGCGTTTGGCGCGTGCGGAAACCTCAACACGGGCGGAATTATAGCGTCCCTACCGCAGCGACAGAGGCGCAGACAAAGGCGCGCCCACGGCCTTCACACGGATGTGGATGGGTCAGCTGTACTACATCTCCCAGCTGGCGACGCTTTGCTTGGGAGGGCGCACGCAGATCTTTTGACCCTCCACGCTCACGCGCGAGTTAGCCGGTACGCTCTCGGTCACAAAGGCACTGCCCGCAATGACCGAGCCGGCACCCACGACCGTTTCGCCACCCAACACGCTGGCGTTGGAGTAGATGGTCACGTTGTCCTCAATGGTGGGATGGCGCTTGACACCGGCAAGCTGCTGGCCCGCACGGGTGGAAAGCGCGCCGAGCGTAACGCCCTGATAAACCTTCACGTGCTTGCCAATGATGGTGGTTTCGCCAATGACCACACCGGTGGCATGATCGATGAAGAAGTACTCGCCGATGGTGGCGCCGGGGTTGATATCCACACCGGTGCCGCTGTGCGCATACTCGCTCATGATGCGCGGAATCACCGGCACGCCCTGGGAGTACAGCTCGTGGGCAATGCGGTGGACAAACACAGCGAAAAAGCCCGGGTAGGAGAAGATGATGTCCTCCTTGCTTTGGGCGGCCGGGTCGCCGTCGAAGGCAGCCTGCACGTCGGTGAGAACGATGCGGTGCACCTCCGGCAGACGCTCCATGAAGGTGCTGCAGATCTGATCCACACGCTCTTCCACCTCATCGGCGGCGATGGGGGCAAAGTGCGTCATCTCCTCGCCCTTGCCCGCACGAAAGAGGAAGGCTTCGCGCAGCTCACGACGCAGCGACACCTCAATGCGCAGGAGCATTTCGCCAATGAAGTACTCGGGCTTGACGCAGCTGCGGGCTTCGTCGCCAAAATAGCCGGGAAACATCACGCGGCGCAGGTTCTTGATGATGGCGACGATGGCTTTTTTGTTGGGAAAGTGCCGGTCACAGTCGGTGAAGAAGATTTCCGGCGAGGTGCGATAGTTGTGCGCAATGGCGTCGACGATGGCATCGATATTCTCGTAAGGGTTGGACAGGTGGGACATGAGCGGGCCTTTCCGTGAGGGAACAAGCGGCGCGGCCGGATGGAACGCGCCGCTACATCGTAACAGGACTGCGCCACGCACTTGCGCGAGGCTGGCATGTAAACGCAGACTAACAGCCGAAGTGCTGGGGGATGCGGCCCGTTTGGTAGGCCTCGATGAGAAGTTCCAGCTGGGCCAAGCGCTCCTTCATGCGCGCACCCTCAGGAGTGTCGGCCAAAAAGACGGGTGATGAGGCGGCCTCCACCACGCGGCAGGCTGAGCAAATGTCAAGGTCATCGCGAATGGCAGCCTGGGCGGACTCAAGCGGCTCATGCGCCTGAAGCGTCCAGCCCTGCGCATCACTCACCAGCGTGTATCCGGCGATTCCCGTGGTGGGCTGATAGGCGCGCGAAAAGCCGCCGTCAATCCTGACCACGCGTCCACCACATTTCACCGGATCTTCGCCATCCTTGGCCTTGACTGGCACATGGCCGCAGACCAAACGCGAGCTTGCGGGATCCATCCCAAAATCTTCGAAGATAACCGCAAGGGCTGCCGGGTCATCCAGGCTTGCGTAGAAGGTGTTTTTGACCTCCTTGCGCGCCGCCTTGTCGGCCACAAAGTAGATTTCGAAGGTGGCCATCTTGCTCTTGGCAAACTGAGGCGACTGCGGGGCCAGCCACATCCACCACAGAAGGTCGCGCCCACGGGTGCGCTCAAGGGGATCAGGACTGTCGAAAGCCACACGCACGTAGTGTTCCAGCAGGTCATAGAGGGCCTTACCCCCGCAGGTCTGGCCAAAGATGGAGGCCTGCATGAGCGCACCATCGGGATTGAGAGGCACACCAGCATGAATGAGCAGGGTGTTTCCTCTGATGGCGTACATACTGCCCCGATCCAAGAACAGGCGCATATGGCGCTGGAGCTTCTCGCAGCCCTGGAAGGCCTGCTCAAGAGCCACCATCACCTCCTCTTCGGCGGGGGTAAGACGGTAGGGATCGGCCGGATCCACCGTGGGCAGGACCGTGTCGGTCAGCTCGTATTCCACGCCATCCACCACGACGGTGCCCCGGGCGTGATCAATCTTGTCCAAAAGCTTGCGGTCCTGAAGACCAAACTCGGGGTAGGCGTCGATGAGTTGGCCTTCCACCTTGAACTGGATGATGGCCATAGCCTTTTGGATTTTGACGTTCATGTCGTAGTCCTGCTGGCTGAGGCCCGGATTGACCTTGAGGCCAAAGGCCACGCAGGGGTCATCGCGATACGCTTCCAAGGCGAAGGTGGCCAGCGGCAGAATGCTGATGCCGTAGGCATCGAGGATTGAGAGATTGCCGTAGCGCGCGCAGTTGCGAACCACGTGGGCGATGCAGCCGCGCTGGCCCAGGGCGGCACCCATCCACACGATGTCGTGATTGCCCCACTGGATGTCCAAGCGGGGATGGCGGGCCAGGGCGTCCATGATGGCGTCGGGGGCGGGGCCGCGATCGTAGACGTCGCCCACCAGATGGAGGCGCTCGATGGCGCGATCCTGGATGAGCAGGCAGAGGGCTTCGATGAGGGCAGGGGCGCGCCCGATGCGGATGGGTGTGGCGAGCAGCGCAGCCACGCGTGCGGAGTGCGCGGCAGCTGCAGCGGAGGTTGCGGCGGCAGACTCAGGGGCGGCGGCAGCTGAGGCAGCTGCAGCGTCGGCCGCCTCAGCAGCCAGCAGCTCTTCGATAAGGTCGGCAAATTCTGGAGGGAGGGCCTCGCGCAAGGAGGCGCGTGTCTGGTGAGCGGTGATGACGGCAAGCACTCGTATCAGGCGCACGATGGCAGTACGCATCCAGCCTTGCATATCTTCGACCTGATCAAGAATGAGGTTGAGCTTCTCACGAGGATAGTAGATGAGCGTGGCAAGCTGGCGCTGTTCGGCCAGAGTCAACTCCTCGCCGAAGATGGTCTCTATCGCAGCGCGGATGGTGCCCGCCCCGTTTCGCAGCAGGTGGGCGAAGGCATCGTACTCGCCATGGATGTCCGACATGAAAAGTTCGGTGCCCTTTGGCTGGGCCAGCGCCGCACCCAGGCGGCCTGCCTCAGCCGAGGCGGCAGAGACCGTCGGATAGGATTCGGAGAGAAGTTCCAGATAACGAAGCTCGTCGGTGTCCATACATTCCTCCTTATTCGTAGAGCTGATCTGCACTCACAACTCTCAAATCTTCTCTATCTGCGATCTTGGCACGTGTCGCGCTGCTTGGCGACTTCTTCATAAAGAGAATGTACAAGCGCTTGTCAAAGCCTGAAAGCAAGGTGCCCCTGTGCCTCAGCGTATCAAAGGCCTCCGTTTCATCGAAGTTCTCACGCCACTTACACTCCCCCAGCACAATCTCCTTCGACTGCGCATCGGCAGCAATAACATCAATGTCAACCTGCTCCCGCACCGACGGATCCGTCCCCCACCATCCGCCAAACGAGGATGCAAGAAACGGCAAGTTCCCCTCCCTGTTTTGACGCATCAACCATTGCAGACATACCGTTTCAAACTGCCTTCCCACATATGTTGAAAGAGCCTGACCTGTTGCCATCTGCGCCACAGCTTCACCCGCACCCGTTTCTATAGCACCTATGT
>CAYTIS010000034.1:0-14138 GCA_964438035.1 uncultured Slackia sp. | reverse complement strand
GACATCGCCCTCTCAAGGCGAAGATCGGGGGTTCGAATCCCCTCCGGGCTACCAGATTTTTCCACAGGCCTGAGGGCCTGTTTTTTATGCCAACGGGCTAGGGCTGCACTCTTTGGGTTTGGCCTTTCGGCTTCGGTGTTCGCAGGCAGCTTCGTCATCGGTGCGCTGTGCTTTCACGACGTTTCCATTCGTAGTCCACTTCCTATCCTCCGGCTTTCCCCTGTCATTCCACACGGTGCCTCCTGTCATCCTTACGTTCGTATATCTATCCCATCTTCCACCCCTTTCATTCCTGCAACCTTGCCAGAATCTTGCCACAATCCACCGTGCATCACTTTCGCGCCCGCTCTCGCTTCGTTGCCTTTCCATGTCTCGCGCACCCTACCTATGCCTGCATTTCCTGAGCTCTCCAGCTGGTCTCGCCAAGCCCCTTCGCACTTCATGTTTGTCTTCGACGAACGCGTATCAAAGCTTCGCACATACAATCGGCGGCCCTTGCAAGAGGAGTTTGTAGAGGGTGGCGGCGCTTCGCTGGATAAAGGGGATGTGGCGGGTGTCGCAAAGCAGAAGGGGTGAGCATGAAGAGCTTTCTGATGAATTCGGCCTGCAGTGGGCATCGACCCAAAAAAGCCGGGCGGCGCAGGCGCTATACCAGACCTCGTCTCATGAAACGCATGATGGAAGAGCGCCATGTGGTTCGTATTCTCACTGCTCCCCAGGGCTTTGGAAAAACCGCGCTGGCAGCCGAATACGCCGAATCAATCTTTGGGTTTGTGAACGTTTTTTGGATTGATTGTCACAGCCCCTGCTTCTTGCGCGACCTTGACGAGGGCGCTATCGCCACAACTCTCCAGGGGGCTGCCACCGAGTCCTCGCTCGTGATTTTCGAGGACGTGCCCTACCTGGATGACGGGCGCGCGCAGGCCCTCTCCAGTGCCTTTGATACGCTGCTCACGTGTGGCTGGGAGGTGGTGGCTACCACGCTTCCGCCCTTCAATTCCTTTGCTGAGCGTCAACCTGACTGTCTGACCTTGGAGGCACCCGACTTTTTAGTGCTCGACGATGAGGTTAACCTGGCTGTTGAGCAGTCCCGTCTCCTACCTCAGGCGCGGGTTGAGCGGGTGGCATCGCTGGTGTGGGGTGAGGACGAGGAGCGTGAGGTCTTCTATCGTAGCCTGCGTGGAGAAGAGCTGCCGCCCGAAATGCGCCTTGCCATGCTCACCATGCTCATCATGGAGGACGGCGACCTTGATGAGGTGACCGAATTTGTACGGGGCTTCAAGCGCGATGCCTGGCGCTTTTTGGCGCGTCACTATCCGCATCTGGGGATTGATCTGGTGTCAGAGACCTTCTACCCCGTTACTGTGCCGGTGGATCTCATTGCGGGTGCCTACAAGGCCTCAATGGAGTACAGCACGGAAAAGGCGGGCTTTCTTGGACGTGATGCGTACTCTACGCGCCTGGCCGATCTGCTGGTGAGTAAGGGAGGCTATCGGCGGGCCTGTGAGATCATGAAGTCTCTGTGCGCGCGTAAGCGTCGCATGCCCTGGATTGAGCGCCACGGTGCCACCTTCTTAGAATCCGGTCAGATTGCCCCTCTGCAAAACCTCTTCGACAGCTTGGGAGCCCGCCCCACGGGCCTCTCGCCCCGCTGTCTCACGGATGCTGCCGTGCGCCTGTGCCTGCTTGAGGAGCGGGAGGCGGCAGCTCGGATGGCCTTGCGTACCATGGCTCATCCCGATGCCTCACCCCTGCTCGTGTGCGAGGCGGCGCTTGTGGGTGAGGAGTGTGGATCAGAGGAGTTGCGCAAGCGCGCCACACGCATCCTGCAGCGGGCGGCCACTCCGGTGATCGAGGGGACAGAGCTGCCCGATGACGAAATGACGATTCTGCGTCACCTGGCAGCCTCGCGCCTCCAGATTTGCAAAGATCCCCTCCAGGCTGTGCGGTATCTACTTGCCATTGAGGAGGCTATTCCCCAAAGCATTCCCGCCCGCTACCAGATTATCTATCTTCTGAATTGTGCCTCTGGGCGAACCTCGGTGGGTGCTGGTATAGGGAGCAGGGCCTGGCTGCGGGAGGCCCGCGAGTCTCTCTGTGCGCTTGCTCTGCGCTGCGCGAACGCGTACACGGCGATTCGTTCGGACATCGCCCTCCTCGATGCCATGATTATGGACGCCCTAGCCCCGCTGGTAGGAGATGTAACGGGGAGCATGGCGCGCAGGCGCGGGGTGGACGATCTCATGATGTCTTTGACGCTGCAGCGTCAGGAATGGGCCGCGCGCACCAAGCCAGCTCTGCCGCCCAATTCCGAGCCCGCAAAGTCTGAAGGCCAGGCGGCACCCGAGATGCGGGTGCGGCTCTTCGGCGGTATGGAGGTGCGTATCGGCGGCAAGGTGGTGGCTCCCGAGGCCTTTCGCAAGCAGAAGGCCAAGACCCTGCTTGCGATCTTGGTTCTCCATCGGGGATATGAGGTGCCGCGTCAGGAACTGCTCGACATTATGTGGCCTTCCTCCACGGCCGACCGGGCGGTAGCCAATTTCTATTCGCTGTGGAGCGTGTTGCGCCGGGCGGTATCAACCCCCGATGGCCAGTGTCCCTACCTGGTGCGCAACCAGACCAGCTGTATGGTGGATCTGCGCTATGTGCACAGCGACATTGAGGAACTTGAGGCCATCTGTCGCATGCTCATCTTTGACACGCTTGATACGCGCATCTGGATGGATGCCTATGAGCGTCTCTCGGGGGAGTTTTTCTGCGATCTTTTACCCTCCGAGACCGACAACCACTATATCGTAGGAATGCGCGCCAAGTATCGTGCGCGTACGGTGGATGCCTGCGTGGTGGCCGCCAATCGCCTGTGCGATGCGGGGGAGGTACAGACCGCCCTGTGGTTTGCACACTCAAGTCTTGAACTGGACAAACATCGCGAAGACGTCTATCACGTTCTCATTCGTGCCCAGCACCTCTCGGGTCGGCGTACCTCCGCTATGGAAACCTATTTCGCCTACCTCAAGTTCATCGGCGAGGAGCTGGGAATGGAGCCTTCCTCGCGTATCGTGAACCTTTATAACGAAATGCTTACCTGCTCCAGTGCTGCCTGTTGAGACTTTGGGGAAGCGCATGCGGCGGCCGAAGCTCGCACGGCCTGTGGTACAGTACGCAGGTTCGCATACGGAAAGCATCGGGCCGCGCTGACCTGCGCCACGCTGCGGCCTGCTCACACGAAGAGGTATCATGGGATTTCTCTCGAAGCTCCTCACCATTGGTGAGGGCAAGCAGCTCAAGGGCTACCGGGCACTTGTTGACAAAATCGGGGCCTTGGAGCCTGCCATGCAGGAAAAAAGCGACGAGGAGTTGCGGGCGCTCACCCAAACCTACCGGGAGCGCATCGAGGCGGGTGAGTCGCTTGAGGCGCTGCTGCCTGAGGCCTTCGCCACGGTGCGCGAGGCTGGCGTGCGCACCCTGGAGATGCGGCACTTTGATGTTCAGCTCATCGGCGCCATGGTCCTCAATGAGGGCCAGATCGCCGAGATGAAAACGGGCGAGGGCAAAACACTCGTGTCCACCTTGGCGGGCTATCTCAATGCGCTGTCGGGTAAGGGCGTTCATATCGTCACGGTCAATGACTACCTGGCCCGTCGTGACAGCGAGTGGATGGGACAAATCTACCGCTTTTTGGACATGAAGGTGGGTCTTATCCAAAACGGCATGCGTCCCACCCAGCGTATTCCCGCCTATAAGGCCGATGTCACCTACGGCACCAATGCCGAGTTTGGCTTTGACTACCTGCGCGACAACATGGTCACCCGTGCCGACCAGCGCGTGCAGCGCGGACACTCCTTTGCCATCGTTGACGAGGTCGACTCGATTCTCATCGATGAGGCTCGCACGCCGCTTATCATCTCGGGTGCGGGCATGAAGGCGGCCGACACCTATAAGAAGTTCTCGCAGGCCATGTTTGGTCTGGTGCGCGACAAGGACTACGACATGGACGAGGCCAAGCGCACCATCACCGCCACCGAATCGGGTCTGGCCAAGATTGAGGCACGTCTGGGTATCGATGATATCTACGCTGACCCGGCCGGTCGGATGGCCAACCACCTTCAGCAGGCCCTGCGCGCACACTTCCTATTCCACGAGGACAAGGACTATGTGCTGGTGGATGGCGAAGTCAAGATTGTGGACGAGTTCACTGGCCGCATCATGGAGGGTAGGCGCTACTCGGAAGGCCTGCACCAGGCGATTGAGGCCAAGCATGGGGTACGCATCCGCGAGGAAAACCAAACCTTGGCCACCATCACCTTGCAGAATTACTTCCGCCTCTATGACAAGCTTTCCGGCATGACTGGCACGGCCATGACCGAGGACGCGGAGTTTCGCCAGATTTATCACATGCCCGTGGTGGCAATTCCTCCCAATAAAGAGATGGCGCGCATCGACGAGGAGGATTTGGTCTATCGCACCATGAATGCCAAGTACAAGGCTGTGGCTAATGATGTGGCCGCCCGCCACAGCGCTGGCCAGCCGGTGCTGGTGGGCACGGTGTCTATCGAAAGTTCCGAGCGTCTCTCGCGGCTGCTGAACAGACGCGGCATCCCGCACGAAATTCTCAACGCCAAAAACCATGAGCGTGAGGCCCATATCATCGCCCAAGCCGGGCGCGTAGGAGCGGTGACTATTGCCACCAACATGGCGGGTCGCGGTACCGACATCCTTTTGGGTGGCAACCCCGAGATTCTCATGGAAGATGTCCTGCGTGACCGGGGATTTGATCCTCACCGTCATCCCGACGATGAGGTGGAAGACGAGCGCAAGGTCTTGCCCGCTCCCTCCGAGGAGGAGCGCGCGAAGGCCCTGGAAGAGTCCAAGCGTGTGTGTGCCAAGGAGCACGAGCAGGTTTTAGCCGCAGGGGGTCTGGTGGTCATTGGGACCGAGCGTCACGAGAGTCGCCGCATCGACAACCAGCTGCGCGGTCGTGCAGGCCGCCAGGGCGACCCGGGGGTGACCCAGTTCTATCTCTCCCTCGAAGATGACCTCATGCGCCTCTTTGGTGGCAACCGTATGGACTCGATTGGCCGTCTCATGGAAAAGACCAACGTGGCTGAGGATGTGCCGATTCAGGCCGGCATGGTCACCAAGGCCATCGAAGGTGCCCAGCGTCAGGTGGAGGCCATGCACTTCGCCGCTCGTAAAAATGTGCTGGAATACGACGACGTGATGAACCTCCAGCGCAATGCCATCTATGCCGAGCGCAACGCTATCCTTGATGGCAAGGATCTTTCCAGCCGCATTGAGGAGATCGTGGCCGATGCAGCCCGCGCGACGGTCGAGGAGAACTGTCCTGCTCGCTCTGCCCACGATGACTGGGATATCAAGGCTGTGAACCTGTGGACCGCCGCGATGTGCGGACGCACCGACTTTGATGCTGCCGAAGTGGATCACGACGATGACCCTGAGAAGCTCATCGAGGCCCTGACCAGCTTTCTCATGGATGTGTACCACGAAAAGGAAGAGGTTTTGGGCTCCGCAGCCATGCGCGCTCTGGAATCCCAGGTGATGATGCGTATTATCGACGTGCGCTGGATGAGTCACCTCCAGGAGATGGACTATCTGAAAACCGGTATTGGCCTGCGTGCCTTTGGCCAGCGCGATCCACTCGTGGAGTACAAAGAGGAGGCGCACGTGGCCTTTGCCTCCCTTACCGCCAGTATGTATGAGGATTTCCTGCGCACCTTGCTGCGCCTGCAGGCCGCACCCATGGCCGAGGAGACTTCCCGCACCTCGCTTCCCAATAAGGTGAGTTATTCCAGTCCTGAGGCAGCTTTGACCTCGCGTATGGTTCCGCGTACCGCCGCTCAGCGAAGTAGTCAGGCCCAAGCACCTCAGCCCCAGCAGCGGGCCAAGCCCAAAACCTATCGCAAGGAGGACTCCGACGACCCCTATGTGAACGTGGGCCGCAATGAGCCTTGTCCCTGCGGCAGCGGCAAGAAGTTCAAGAAGTGCCACGGCATGGATCGCTAAGATGGCCATCGACAAAGATATTGATCAGGCAGCCGAGCGCCTTGCGGCGGCCTGGTCCTACCTTCACATAGAAGATAAGAAGACGCGTCTGGCTGTTTTGGATGAGGAGGCAGCCCAGCCTGGCTTCTGGGAGGATTCCACCCATGCCCAGGAGGTGTCCAAGGCCGCAAGTCTCCTGCGCGAAACCATTGAGGACTATGGGCGAGCTGAGGGTCTGCTTGATGACGCGCGTACAGCTGCTGATCTGGCCTTGGAAGATGAGGCCTTCGCCGCTGAAAAGGACGAGACCCTCAAGACCCTCTCTGCCATGCTCGACCAGTTTGAGATTGATTCCTGGTTTGGTGGAGACATGGACGCAGGAGATGCGATTCTTAGCATTAATCCTGGTCAGGGTGGACTTGAGGCCCAGGACTGGACCGAGATGCTCTATCGCATGTACATTCGCTACGCCGAGAAGAAGGGCTGGAAGGTCAAGGTCCTCGATGCGGTACCCGGTGAGGCCATCGGCCTTGACAAGGCTACCATCCAGGTGGAGGGCAAAAACGCCTACGGAATGCTGCGCAGCGAGCATGGGGTGCACCGCCTGGTGCGCATCTCGCCCACCGATGACAAAAAGCGTCGCCAGACCACCTTTGCCAGCGTGGAGGTGCTGCCCGTCATCTCCGATGATATTGAGGTGCAGCTCAACCCCGCTGATGTGCGCGTGGACGTGTATCGTTCAAGTGGTCCGGGCGGCCAGTGCGTCAATACCACCGATTCGGCTGTGCGCCTCACCCACCTGCCTACAGGCATCGTCGTCACCTGCCAAAACGAGAAAAGTCAGCTACAAAACAAGGAGGCCGCTTTTCGTGTGCTGCGCTCCAAGCTCTACGAGCTTGAGGTAGCCAAACGCGAGGAGGAGATGGCCGCCCTGCGCGGCGAAAAGCGCGACAACAGCTTTGGCAGCCAGATTCGCAACTACGTGCTCTATCCCTACCAGCTGGTGAAAGACCTACGAAGCGGCATTGAAACCAGCAACGTTGAGGCGGTGCTTGACGGCCAGATTGAAGATTTCGTCATCGGATACCACCGCTGGAACGTCTCCCACCAAGCGTGACCTGAGTCGTCTGCGCGAGGGAGGCTTAAGGCGTCCCTCGCCGACCCTGATGAGAGAGAGGACGCCATGAACCTCGAGGCACTCAAGGCCAAGGCCAACGACATGCGCATCGACATCGTGAGGATGGTGGCCGCCGCAGGCAGCGGTCATCCCGGCGGCTCGCTTTCAGCGACCGATCTGGTGTGCGCTCTGTACTTCGGCGGCATCCTGCGCCATGATCCGGCGCATCCTGACGATCCCGGCCGCGATCGTTTCATCCTCTCCAAGGGCCATGCGGCCCCCGTGCTTTACGCGGCCTTGGCTGAGGCTGGCTATCTGGACAAAGCTAAGCTAACCACCCTGCGTGCCTTGGGCAGCAGCCTCCAAGGTCATCCCGACTGTCGCAAGCTTGTGGGGGTGGAGGCCTCCACCGGCTCGCTCGGTCAGGGTCTCTCGATTGCCTGTGGTATGGCCTGTGGTCTTATCCTTGATGGTATCGACGCGCGCGTCTTTACGCTTTTGGGTGATGGGGAGTGTCAGGAGGGTCAGGTCTGGGAAGCCGCCATGTTTGCTGCCCACCGACATCTGAGGAATCTGGTGGCCATCGTCGATCACAACCATCTCCAGATTGACGGCGACGTGGATGAGGTTTGCTCGCCGGGCGATCTTGCCGCTAAGTTTGCCGCCTTTGGTTGGGAGGTCTTTACCTGCGATGGCAACGACATGGCCCAGGCTCTCGCCACCCTTGAAGCCGCCGCTTCAAGCGACGTGCCCGCCCCGCGCGCGATAATCGCCGAGACGATCAAGGGTAAGGGTGTGAGTTTCATGGAAGGTCAGGCGGGCTGGCATGGCAAAGCGCCCAACGCGGAGCAGGCCGCCCAGGCCCTTGCTGAACTGGGAGCATAACACTCGACTGTGCAGGCGCGTTGGCGCCATGAAGAGCAAGGAGAAAATCCATGGCTGACCAAAAAGCGACTCGTGCTGCCTATGGGGAGACACTGCTTGAGCTTGTGGAAGCAGGCGAGCCGGTGGTGGCGGTGGAAGCCGATCTTTCGGGATCGACCACTACCAAAAAGCTCGGGGACACCTACCCCGAGCGCCTCTACAACGTCGGTATCGCCGAGCAAGACATGATTGGCGTGGCCGCCGGTCTGGCGCTCACGGGCCATGTTGCCTTTACGGGATCGTTCGCCGTGTTCGGCACGGGGCGCGTCTACGATCAGATTCGCAACACCGTGTGCTACGCCAAGCTGGATGTGAAAATCGCCCCCACCCACGCAGGGGTGAGCGTGGGTGCTGATGGGGGTAGCCACCAAATGGTGGAGGATGTGGCCCTCATGCGCGTGCTGCCCCATATGCGCGTGCTCGTGCCTGCCGATTATGCGGCGGCCAAGGCGGCCCTCAAGCTTGCGGCGCATACGCCTGGTCCCGTCTATGTGCGCATGGGTCGCGCTTCGGTGCCCTGCTTGTACGGCGAGGATGTAAGCTTTGAGTTTGGCTGCGCCCATGTGCTGCGCGAGGGGCGTGACGTGACCATTGTGGCCTGCGGCGTAGAGGTGGATGAGGCCTTGCGCGCAGCCGAGCAACTGGCAGCAGAGGGGATTTCAGCCGAGGTCATCGACGCTTTCTCCATCAAACCGCTTGACGAGCAGACCATTGTGGCCTCGGTGGCCAAGACCGGTTGTGCGGTGAGCGCCGAGGAGCACTCGGTTATTGGCGGTTTGGGCGGCGCGCTTGCCGAGCTGTTTGCCGAGAAGGCCCCGACGATCCTGGAGCGTGTGGGGATGCGCGATGTGTTTGGCACCTCGGGTGAGTTTGGCGAGCTGATGCGCGCCTTTGACTTGGATGCCTCGGCCATCGCTACCGCCGCGCGCCGCGCCTGTGCTCGTAAGCACGCCTAGGAAAAGAGGCTGTTTGGGGCCAGGTTGCTGAGCTCAGGTGTCAAACCTTTTGCTTGCTCAAGCTGGGGCGCTGAGGCTGCGCCTCTCACGCTGGGCCGGGCCACTCGGCCATCGGCAATCAGCCCCCACAATGAACATTCTGTGACCTTCGAGCCCGTCAAAGGCCACATTGCTAGAATAGCTCAGTTGGTTCCAGCACCCATGACTTGGAATGGAGCACTTTGTGACAAACACCAACGACGCGCGTCGTTCCCCTCGGGCGGCTGCTCAGACCCAGTCTGCGTCTGCGTCGGGCCGCCACGCAGCCCAAGGTCAGGAGACATCACAGTCCTCAGCTGGTCTGGTCGCTCAGGCCCGCTCCCATGTGAGCGGGGTCATTACCGCTGCACCTGCAGCACCTTCCACTCCGGCCATCACAGGTCGTCGCCGTGGCAGCCGTGGAGCGCATGGCGCTCACGGAGCTCCGTCTGCGGGGGCGCAGCCCTCAGCGGCTCCTAAGCCTGATCTTTCCGCCTCGCTACCCAACCTTACGGTTGAAGATGCACAGCAGCCCATGGGGGCACCGGTCATTACATTCGACCATGTGACCAAGATTTATCCTGCTCAGCCTAACCGTCCCTCCCTCCACGACATCTCCCTGCAAATCTATGCCGGTGAGTTCGTGTTTTTGGTGGGCCATTCGGGATCGGGCAAGTCAACCTTTATCCGTATGATTATTCGTGAGGTCAAGCCCACCGATGGCAGGATTTATATTGCCGATGAGGATTTGACCCGTATGCGCAACTGGCGCGTGCCCTACCTGCGCCGCAACATCGGCTGCGTGTTCCAAGACTTCAAGCTTCTGCCCAATAAGTCGGTGTTTGAAAACGTGGCGTTTGCCCTGGAGGTTATCGGCAAAAGCCGTCACGTGATTAAAACCCAGGTGCCTGAGGTCTTACGTCTGGTGGGTCTGCAAGACAAGCTCAACAAGCGGCCCGATCAGCTCTCCGGCGGCGAGCAGCAGCGCGTGTCCATCGCGCGTGCCATCGTCAATCGCCCTCCGCTGCTCGTGTGTGACGAGCCCACCGGAAACCTCGACCCGCAAACCTCGCGGGGCATCATGGACCTCCTGGAGCGCATCAATCGCACCGGCACTACGGTGTTGGTGGCCACGCATGACCGTGAGATGGTCGATAATATGCGCCGTCGCGTGATTGCACTGGACAGCGGTCAGCTGACGCGCGACCAGGACAGGGGGGTGTACGGCTTCGATGTCTAGCCTGTTCTACTTCTTTAAGGAATCGCTCACGGGATTTACTCGCAACCTGGGTACTTCCCTGGGCTCTATCGTCACCATCTTTCTGTCGCTTCTCATCATCGGTGTGTTTTTGGTGGGTGGCAGTATCGTCAATAACATCATGAATTACGTGGAAAGCCAGGTGTCCATTACTGCCTATATTGCCGATGATGCTAGTGATGAGGCCATCAGCGAGATGATGGCTACCATTGAGTCCTGGGAAGAGGTGGACACGGTCGAATTTACCACCAAAGACCAGGCACTGGAGAACTTCCAGGAATCGATGGGTTCCGAGGAGATTGTGGCCCAGCTTGATGGGCAAAACCCGCTGCCGGCCTCCATCGATATCGAACTGCTCGACCCGCAGCTGGTGGAAACGGTGGCGGATCGTCTGGCGAGTGATGCTGACTTTCAGGCCATCTGCGATAACCCGGATAATCCCTCCGACAGCGTCAAGTACGGCGAGTCGAGTGTGGAGCGCCTCTTTGACCTGATTACCTATGTGCGCTACGTGGGTGTGGTGCTGGTAGCCATGCTGATCTTTGTGGCCCTCGTGTTCATTAACAACACTATCCGCCTGGCCATTCTGGCGCGCCGCAAGGAAATTTCCATCATGCGCTTGGTGGGGGCGTCCAATGGCTTTATCCGCGGGCCTTTTCTTATGGAGGCTGCTCTGCACGCCATCATCGGTTCGTGTTTAGCCATCGGCTCTCTTGAGCTTTTGCGCCGCCTGGTGTTGCCGCGCGTGTCCGATGCTCTCATGTGGCTGCCGGTAACCCTCTCTTCTGCCACCTACATACAGATATACGTCTCCCTTGTTGTGGCGGGCCTGCTTATTGCTGCTGTTGGCGCCTTTTTCGCCATGAGACGCTACCTCAAAGTGTAAGCCTCAAACCGTGGCCCGTTCCCGTGCGCGCCGGCGCAAGCCCGCGAAGACCACCAGTCCTCATCCGTGTGGCCCTATTCGGATTAAGGAGGAGGGCTACGGGCTTGTGCGTACGCCAAAGGGCGTGTTCTACGTGCCTGCCCTTGAGGTCGGCGATGCTCAAGACGGCGATCTGGTGGAGCTGCGTCGTATTGGCCGGGTACCAGCCTCGCGCCGTCCTGCGGATACCGTCCTGAACAGACCGGCAGCGCGGGTTGAGCGGGTGTGTCTGCGGGCCGGTCAGAGCATCGTGGGCCGCTATGAGGTGGCCGAACCCTTTGGCGTGGTGGTGCCCGCCAATGAGTGCATCGACTATGACATCTTTACCCTCAGGCACCTCAATCCCCAGATTGAAGATGGTGACATCGTGCGGGCACACATCACGGTGCACCGCACGGCTTCGTCTGCCGCCATGGGCGTGATTGACGAGGTGCTGGGCCATGCCGATGATCCTGATGTGGCTGCTGAGTTTTTTATGGCACGCCATCAGCTGCCTGCCAGCTCTGATACTGAGATGCCTGCTTGGGCGGCCGATGCGCGGGTGGATGTTACCAAGGCCCTTGCGAGTGGCTATTACGATCTGCGCAACCGGGTGCTTTTTACCATCGATCCTGATAACGCCTATGATTTTGACGACGCGCTGTCGCTTGAGTGCGTGAGCATTGACGCGTTGAGCAAGGCGAAAGACGGGTTGGATGCTGCCGAAGAGGATGGCACGCAGATAGGCGAGAGGTCGCCTGAGGGGGCTGCTTCGAGCCGGGATGTGTCGTCGCTTAAGACGGAAAACCTTCACGAGGCGCAGACCCTGGGTCTTGACGGGGCGGGGTTGGAGGCAGCGCGCGCCTTGGTGGCGCGAGGTCGGGCGCTGTGGCGCCTGGGCGTGCACATCGCGGATGTGTCCCATTATGTGCCCTGGGATTCATCGCTTGACCGTGAGGCGCGCAGGCGTGCTACCAGTATCTATCTAGTCGACCGCGTCATCCCCATGCTGCCTGAGTATCTTTCCGCCGATCTTTGTTCGCTGCTGCCGGGAAAGAATCGGCGTGCGGTGAGTGTGGATGTGTATCTGGATGCCCAGGCCCGCGTGGTCTGCGCGGACATCTTCTGCTCAATTATCTCTTCCCGTGCACGCCTTACCTATGACCAGGTGCAAAACGCCCTCGATGCTCTGGGTGAAGGGGATGTCCCGGCGGCGCAAGCCTGCATTGCTAAGACGGCACCCAAGGCGGCCCCCTTCGTTGTGGCGCGGCTTGCCGGCCTTGATGCGCTGGCTCGTCAGCTTTATGCCAGGCGGATGGCGCGGGGTGCGATAGATGTTTCAGGGGAAGAGGTGCGCATCATCCTTGACGCGAAAGGTCGCGCCAAAGGCGTGAAGATCCAGCGCAAGAATGCGGCGATGACCCTGGTGGAAGAAGCCATGGTCGCTGCGAACGAGGCCGTGGCATGCTTTTTGTACGACCGCACCATCGCAAGCATCTGGCGTGTTCATGAGCCGCCCGCACCGCGTGATGTGGCCGAGGCCGGCCCCATTCTCCAAGAGCTCGGCTATGACCGCATGGTTTCGCTTGATGCCTTTGCGGCGGGTGATGCTGCTGCTTTCCAGCAGGTACTTGAGGTGGCCCGGGGCCGTCCAGAGGAGTATGTGGTATCCAGGCTCGTGGTGCGGGCGATGAAGCAGGCTCTCTACAAGTCCGAATGTGGGGAGCATTTTGGTTTAGCCTGCCCCGCCTATGTTCATTTTACCAGCCCCATCAGGCGCTATCCCGATCTCATGGTGCATCGCGCACTCAAGGCCACCCTGTTTGGGCGCACGGATCAAACTGCCGTGCAGGAAAACCTGCTGTCCTTGATTGCTCAACATGCCTCCGATGCCGAGCGTACGGCCGATGCTGTGGAGAGCGAGAGCCGCAGAACCAAGCTCTGTGAGCTTTTGGTCCGGCGTGTAGGTCAAGAAGAAGAGGGTATGGTATCGAGCGTGAAGGCGGGCGCCTTCAAGGTACGTCTTGCTGATACGGTGGAGGGCAAGGTTGTCCTCAAGAAGGAGGGCTGGCAGCTGGATGCCGACCGGTGCAGGCTCACGAATTCCCAGACAGGCCAGGTCATCCGCGTGGGCATGCGCGTGCGGATTCGCATCAAGAAGGTGGTTCCTATCACCGGCAAGGTCATCTTCACCCTCGTGGAAGTGCTATGATTCATTCTGTGACCTGGGGTGATGACGCTTGCTCATGCTTGTCCTCTCGCCACGTCTTTGAAGCTTGCGCACCTGTGGTGCATATGAACCTTGCATGATCCGCAGCCTTTGCCTGTTGTGGTTGCTGCTTGAATCGAGGAAGAGCCATGTCCGAAGAATATCCCACCTCTCTTGCCCAGCCGTCTCAGGAGAAGGTTGCCATCCCGCTCAAGATCCTTGCCATCTTCCTCATCATCTTAGGCTGCGTAATTCTGCCCCAGATTGCGGTACTGGGCCTTCAGATTCCTACCCTCCTCGATGACCTGGCCAGCCAATACGGCACCATGTCGATGGTGATTATCGCTGTAGAGATTGTCCTTATACTCGTCCTGGGTATCGTCTCCATCGTCTTGGGTGTGAATATGCTGCGCAGTCGCCGTCGTCACGCTCGCCAGCTTATTGAGCTGGCCATTGTGCTGTCCATCCTCCAGTTTCTTTGCGATCTCATGCTTGTGGGTTTGTCTGCCTTCGACATTTGGTTTGCAGTGCAGATGGTGGTCTCGCTGGTGCTTATGGTCTACATCGATCCTTCGCTTTCTGAGGAGCGCCAGCTCAAACGCAAGCTACGCGACTTGGAGACCCGCGAGCGCGCCGAGGAGGGCACACTCGGACGCGACGAGAGCGGCAAGGGCTTCATTGAGCTGGACTTTTTCAACATGTTCTGGATATTTGTGGTGGCAAGCTTATTGGGTCTCATCATTGAGACG
>CAYTIS010000033.1:0-14290 GCA_964438035.1 uncultured Slackia sp. | reverse complement strand
TTGACAGTGCCGAGGGCGGTTCTGTACGCAATTGCTCCATTGCTGAGCGTATGCCGAGCGTTGTCTACAAGGCATCCACGCTGGATGGTCTTGCCGATATCCTTGGCTACACCGATGAGGCCAAAGAGAACTTCCTCGCCAGCATTGAGCGTTATAACGAGCTGTGCGAAGCCGGGGAAGATACCGATTTTGGCAAAGATGCGGAACTGTTAACGCCTATCACAGAGGCACCGTTCTATGGATGGGGTTCGGCAACAGAGGGCGGCAACACAGGCACCATGTCAGTTGGCTTGGTAACGGTTTGCGGCTTAATGACGAACGGTGACTTGCAGGTCATCGACAAGGACGGCAACGTAATCGAAGGTCTGTACGCTGCAGGAAACGCCCTTGGTGGTCGTTATGGATTGAACTACTCGACTCCTTGCGCCGGTAACTCCATCGGTATGGCCATGACGCATGGCCGCGTAGCCGGCAAGATTATTACCGGTCAAGAAGTCTCGTAAGGCACCTTCTTTCGCATTCATTGCAAGGGCTCATCTCTGGTGGCGCTTCTGCCCCCTCCCTGGAGGTGCCAGCCAGTTGTTAGAGCGCATGAGAGGCCCCGATCCGGGGCCTCTCATGCATCCTTGAACCCGAAATTGACAGTGAAACGTTATTTTTGAACCAAGTCGAGAAGTTCGTCTCGCGAATGCACTCCAAGTTTTTCGTAAATGTGCTTGATATGCACCTTTACCGTTTCGGCGGATACGTACAGCTCTTTCGCGGTGTAGGTCGCAGATCGTCCATTCGCAAGGTAGGTAAGCACATCGGCTTCGCGCGATGTGAGGTGATAGTGCGCAACGATATGCGCACAACGCTCCTGAACACAATCCAGCGCTGTAGCTGCAGGTTCCTCATTGACGCTTTTAGGTACGGCTGCCACTAATACCAAATAGATTACAAACAGCACTATAAATATGACTGAACCTTGCTCATTGCTGCCCATAATCGCAAGAACTGCTCCAAAAAGACCACCCGCAGCAAGAACAATAAGGAAAACACCCCAACTGAAATAATCCTTGCTGTCCGTACTGCCCTCCTTATAGAGCAGGGACAAAGGAATCGTCATAAAGAAGGCAAAGCCCATGCCCGCACAGGCACCTACGATAAATCCCGCAGGTCTTCCCGGGTCAATGGTAAGGATGCAGAGCAAAAGAGGCAGTGCCGCGAATACAGGAGAAAGCCAGGAAAATATATTTCGCATGCGCTCATTATGGGGGTATATCAGGACACATAGGGCGAGCGTCAGGGCGCAAAGAATAAAGCCGAGTAAGGTTCCCTGCGTGATGGCTGAGGGCGAAAAAGAAGCAGTATTCTCAGGAATGCTGCGCCACATGGACAAAAGAGCCCCCATACACAAAGACGCACCGGTAAATACGGGCCAGAATGCGCGTAGGGTATTGCAGGCTTGAGATACATCATCCTGCCTAGCAGAAGAGCCTTTCGCCCTTTCCTGTATGTCTTCGTGGGCGTTTTGTTTTGAGGAAGATGACGAGGGTATAAGCAAGGCTGCAAGAATGGGACTTATTGTCAGAGCGGTTACGACAAAAAGTGCTGACGAAAAATTGATGATGACAAGGGCTCCGATGGCGGAAATACCTGCAGAAATTCCTATATGAGCAATGATGTTTCGCAGACTCAAAGCAAAAAATACAAAACCCCAAAGGAACATTTGCAGAATGTATCCCAGCGCCATAGTGATTCCTGCAATCGCCAGAAGGATGGCAATGGCGGTTTCTGAAAGCATGGCGGTTGCAACAATCGGCATCACGAACAAGGCGCTGCCTATTGCGGAAATAAGCATTGTGAAAGGCTTTGAGAGGAGGCGTGATACATCAAATGACCATCTACGCGTTATGAGCAAGAAGATGCCTGCCGCACCAGTACTTACCAGGACGGCCAAGAGGAACACTTGCCAGTTATCTATTATGCGAAACGCATGAAACGTGGCTGTAAGACAGGTGCCTGCCGAAAGGAGCACGAGTGTTCCACTGAGAAGGAAGAGGGAAAATGCGAGGTACCGTGCCTGGATATGGACATGAGTCGTATCAGCCACGAACCCTCCCTGTTGCGCGCCAGGTACTACGAGACGCTCTCATCGAACAAGCGAAGCAGATCATAGCACGGTTATTTTTCAAAATGATACGAGGAAAGGCACGGAAACTCCTTTTTCTTCGCCCCCTTTCCTCTCTGACTACTATGAGCAGGTAGGTAGAGTGGATCGCCGCGTACCGAAGGGTAGGCGCGGTGGCGCAAGAGGATGGCGCGCCGACGAATGACGCACCTGCTTTCCGATTCCTCCCGATACGCTTCAGTAAAATTCCGGCTTGAGCGAGCGCCCCAAGAGATCTCCCGCCACCTCGGCCAGAGGTGTGCCGTCCCACACCACCGAGCGCACCTTATCGGTAATGGGCAAATCCACCCCGTGCTTCACCGCCAGTGTGTGCAGGGTGCGACAGGCATAGGCCCCCTCTACCACCATATGCGTCTCGGCGCGGTACTCATCAAGCGTGGTGCCCTGGGCCAGCCGATATCCGAAGGTGCGGTTGCGCGAATGCTCGCTCATGCAGGTCACAATCATGTCGCCCATCCCCGCAAGCCCCATACAGGTTAGAGGCTGGCCACCGCACACCTCAACGAGTCTGCTCATCTCAGCCGAGCCGCGCGTCATAAGCAGAGCCGCCGTGTTATCGCCATAACCCATGCCGTAGGACAGACCCACGGCAATGGCCACCACGTTTTTGAAAGCCGCGCAAATTTCGGCCCCTAACACATCGGAGCTCACGTAGGTGCGAAACGTGTCGGTCGAAAAGAGCTGCTGGAAAAACTCCGCCGTGGCAGGATTGATGGAGGCCGACACCACACCCGTGGGCTTGGCCTTGATCACCTCTTCAGCGTGGCTGGGACCGGTGAGCGCGGCAATGCGATCCATGCCGCCCAACACCTCGGCAAACACCTCTGCCGGCAACAAGCCGCTTTGATCCTCCACGCCTTTGGAACAGATGGCGATGGGGGTGCTCTCCTCTACATACGGAGCAATGGCCTGGGCGGTTTCCCTCATGGTATTGGAAGGGGTTACGATAACCACCGCCTGGGCATCACGCAGCACCTCCTCGTGATTGGTCGAGGCATAGATCCGCTCGCTCAGGCGAGCCTCGACCAAAAAGCGTGGATTACGGTGCTCTGTATTGATGATCTCGCACACCTCAGGTTTGCGCGCCCACAGCATGACATCGTTGCCAGCCCCTCCGAGCACATTGGCGATGGCCGTACCCCACGAACCCGCGCCGATAACCGAAACCTTCATAGCACACCTCCATATTTCTCAACGCTCAAGCCCCGCAGGGAGGCCGACGATATTTCAAGGCAAGCGCACGCGCGCCCAGAGAGTCCTTTTACGCCCGTTCCTTTTTGGCACCAATGCGGTGTTCGGTGCCCTCGCGCAGCCGTTGAACATTGGATCTGTGCGCCCATACCACCACACAGGCCACGATTGAAAAGCACAGCACCACGGTCCAGTCGCCCCAGTATAGAACACAGGCAATAACCGGGCAGGCGCAGGCCGAGGCAATGGAGCCTACCGACACGTATCGGGTGGCGAATACCAATGCGGCAAAGATAAACAGCTCTGCCAGCGCCCCTACTGGCCCAAAGGATACAAACAGACAGCCAATCGCCACCGCGATGCCCTTACCACCCTTAAAGCCCAGCCAAGGACTGTAGATATGTCCCAGAGTGCACCCCATCGTAGCCACGGCAAGCATCATATGCTCGGCATGCCATTGGGGCGTCAAGCCGTCATCGCCCACTGCGGTAGAAAACGTCATGAACGATAGGGCCACCAGAGCGACCAGTCCTGAGAGCAAGCCCTTGCCAAAGTCGAGCAGGAACACCGCCGTGCCACCCACCTTGCCCATAGAGCGCAGGGCATTGGTGGTGCCGATGTTACCCGATCCATGCTGACGGATATCGGTGTGATAGAACACCCGCGAGATGATCAGCCCCCAGGGAATGGAGCCAAGCAGGAAGGTAAGGATGAAGACCGCGATGGCAGATACAAGAAACATAGGCTCAGTCTTTCCTCTTAAACTTGATCCGCACCGGCGTACCCGACAGGTCAAACTCCCGGCGCAGGCGGTTTTCGAGATAGCGCTCGAAATTATCGGTAACAATCTCAGGGTGATTACAGAAGAAGGTGAACTCCGGCGGGCAGGTGTCGGTCTGAGTGACATACTTGAGCCGCAGCACGGCCTTGCCCTTAGTGACGGTGTGTCCAAACTCGCGCAGCTTTTCCAGCCACACATTGAGCTTGCTGGTAGGAAGCTTCTTGCCATAGTTGGCGTAGGCTGCATCCACCGCATCCCAAATGCGCATAACGCCCTTGCCTGTGAGTGCCGAGATGGAGATTACCGTAGCGTATCCCACAAAGCTCATGCGATCAGCAATGCGTTCGCGCAGGTCATCAAGGACCTCACCGCTTTCTACCACATCGCGCTTGTTCAGCAGAATCACCATCGCACAGTTGCGATCGGAGGCAAAGCGTGCCACACGCTGATCCTGGTCGGTAAGACCTAAGCTCGCGTCGATGACGAGCAGGGCCACGTTGGCCCGCGCGATTGCGCGCATGGCCCGCACGAAGCCGTAGTACTCTACGTCCTGGTCAATCTGGGCCTTGCGGCGCAGGCCCGCCGTATCCACCAGGCGATAGCGCCGCCCGTCGTGAACCACCGTAGTATCGATGGCATCGCGCGTGGTGCCAGCCACGTCACTCACGATGGAGCGATCCTGACCGATGAGGCGGTTGGCCAGTGAGCTTTTGCCCGCGTTGGGCCGCCCGATAATCGCCACATTGATAGCATCGTCAGGCTCAAAAGCCGCCTCTTTGTCCCTGAGGTGCGCCACCACCTCATCGAGCATGTCGCCGGTACCATGGCCGTGGGCAGCGGAGATGGGCCAGGGATCGCCCAGGCCCAGCTGATAAAACTCCCAGCTGGGGGCCACCTCGCCGGGGGTGTCCAGCTTGTTTACCGCCACGAGCACCGGAGCCTGTCCACGCTTGAGGATGCGGGCTACCTCCACGTCATCAGGCACGATGCCAGTACGCCCATCCACCAAGAAGATGACCACATCGGCCTCTTCGGCACCCATAAAGGCCTGGGTGCGGATGGAGGTCTGAAAGGCATCCTCGTTGCCCATCTCGATGCCACCCGTGTCGATGACGGTGAAGGCCACCCCGTTCCAGTCGGCCTCATGATAGGAGCGGTCGCGCGTAACCCCGCGCATCTCGTGCACGATCGCGTCTTGGGTGCGGGCAATACGGTTCACCAAGGTGGATTTGCCCACGTTAGGCCGCCCTACCACGGCCACGATAGGTAATGCCATAGTGATTGTCCTTTGCGTTTACCAGCTGAAATACAACTTGGGATCCACCGCTGTGCCAAAGATGCCCTCGGTGGAACCGCAAGTCCCAAAGATGTTGCGGCAAGCCCCTCAGGAGCAGGCGGTGTTTTGATCCATGATGTGCAAGCCCTTCGGTTGTGCGCCTGTACAGGCAATGCGAGCGATCCCATTATAGCCGCATAAAAACAAGCCGCCTGGTGCAGATGAAGGGTTCAGAGGGATTCTAGATAGTCCACCACACTCTGAATCTGATAATCAGGGGTGGAAGCACCCGCTGTCACGCCCACGCGCTCGCAGGCCGAAAACCACGAGGGTTCAAGTTCGTCGGCCGATTCCACGAAATAGGCCCGCTGACAGCGCTCCTTGCAGATCTCGTAGAGATGCGTGGTGTTGGAGGAATTCTTGCCGCCAATCACCACGATAGCATCCACCTCACCTGCGAGCGCTGCTGTTGAATCCTGGCGCTGACGAGTGGCGAAGCACACCGTGTTTTTGACCGTGGGTTCGATGCCGCGCGCACGGATGGCCTCCACCACCCGGGCGAGCTTCTCCTTGGTCTCAGTGGTTTGAACCACCACGCCCACCGGCTCCTCAAGCTTCGCAGGCAGCTCATCGGGACCGGCCACCACCACGGCCTTATCGCCGGCATAGCCGCACAGACCCTTGACCTCCGGATGCTCGGCGCGGCCAATCACCACGACCGTGCCACCCATATCGCGCAAATCGGCGGCAGCGCGCTGGGCCTTGGCCACATGCGGGCAGGTGGCGTCCATCACCGTAAGACCCCGGTTTTCCAGGCGGTCAATCACCTTGGGGGCCACACCATGGGAGCGGATGAGGATGACCCCGCTTTCCACCTCATCTTCGGAGGAGGCCACATGCACCCCATTATCGTCGAGCTTCTTCACCACCTCAGGATTGTGGATTAGGGGTCCCAGGGTGTAGGCATCCTCGCCATCCATCACCGCTGCCTGGGCCATGTCAAGGGCGCGCTCCACGCCGTAGCACACGCCCGCATATTTTGCTTTCACGACTTGCATCGCCAACCTCCTTTACTGAAGCGACGCGCGCGAAAGCAGGCGCCCTTCGAGCAGCTCGGTGAAATCGCGTGCGTCCGGGAACAGCTCGCCCATGTTTACCTGATCGGGGTCCACGTCGTAGAACAGCGCATAGCACGCACGCATGACGTACCAGATCACCGCATCCAGGCGATCTTCCTTGGGCAGAAAATTGAAGTCTTCCAGATATACCGGATCGCCGTAGACAACGGTGACCTGGGGAAAGCGCAGGCGTTCGCCCTTGCGCTTGATGATGTCAACATTGCGTACCGCCGAGGGCAGGATGGGAGCCTTGCCCATGCGGGCGATAAAGGCCGCCCCCGCGTGCAGGGTGGGTGTGGCAGAGCCCCGGCCACGCCGGGTGCCCTCAGGAAAAAGCGCCACCGGCTCGCCACGCTTGAGCATGGCGGCGGCCCGCTTGAGGGCCGCTATATCGGCACTGTCGCGCTTGATGGGAAAGGCTCCCACACGCGAAATGATTTGCCCGACCAGGCCTTTGACCTTGGGAAACAGGTCGTCACGTGCCATGAAGCGCAGCCAGTGAGCGGGGCGGGCGGCCACCCATAAAAAGGCGGGATCCAGGTAGGAGGCATGGTTGCCCACCACCAAAAAGCCACCGTGGGATGCCAGCGCATCCAGGTGCTCCCTACCCACGACCTTCATGCGAAAGGCCAGCTTGAACACCGCCCACACCAGGGCATAAACCATGTTGCCAGCCCAGTGAGGAACCTTTTTGAGCGGGGTGCCCTGACGGTCGGTCGCCGTGCCCGTAAGGGGCATGTCCCACATCTCCTTATACGGAAGCATCACGCGCATCCTCGCTTTCCAGGTGCGCCTGGGCCGCCTGCGCACGTTTTACGATTGAGTCGATGACCTCGGAGATGCTTCGAGAGGTGGAGTCAATCATCACCGCGTCGATGGCCGGCTGAAGGGGGCTTTCTTCGCGACTTGAATCTATGGCATCGCGGCGACATATATCACCCAAAACCTCTTCGTAATCCGACGAACCCACACCCGCAGAGATGTTTTGGCCCACGCGACGGCGCGCGCGCTCCTCGGCGCTGGCAGTAAGAAAAATCTTCACCTCGGCAGCGGGAAACACCACCGTGCCAATGTCGCGACCCTCCACCACGTAGTCGCCCGTATGACCGATACGACGCTGCTGGTCAATGAGGGCCTGGCGCACGGAGGTGTGAGCTGAGACCTGGCTCACACTACGGTCAATCCGCGCGGCACGGATGGCCTGGGTCACATCCGTGCCCCCCATCGCCACCCGGCGCGCCACAGGATCACCGGAGTCGTGTCCAAACTCGATGGCCTGCTGGGCAGCCACCCGGCCCAGGGCCTCGCCATCCTCCAGAGCAAGACCGTGCTCAAGGGCATACCAGGCAACACAGCGATACATCGCTCCGGTATCCAGGCAGTTAAAGCCAAGCTGGCGGGCCACCTCTTTGGAGACCGTGGACTTTCCTGCCCCGGAGGGGCCATCAATAGCGATGATCATGCGGTGCCTTTCAATGCGCGCGCGGCGGGTACGTATCAGGGGTTAAGGCGCGGGCAGCATACACACCGAAGCCTGCGCTCAAAACCGCGATTATAGCGTGTAAGCAGGTGGCGGCCTTGCCTCTTCAGAAAAGCCCCTCAGCGCACCAGGGCACGCAGGTCGGCCAGAAAATCGGGATAGCTCACGACCACGGACTCAAAACCTTTGATGCGCACGGGCACCCCGCTCGTCATGCCGGCAAGCGCCCAGGTCATGGCCAGGCGATGGTCGCCATGAGCGTCAAAAAGCGTATGGGGTGCGAAATGCGCCTTCGCATTGCCTTCGATGAAAAGATCGCTTCCTTCCACCCAGGCATCCACTCCCATGAGGCCCAAGCCCTCCACGATTGCGGCAGCGCGGTCAGTTTCCTTCACGCGCAGCTCATCAATGCCCCGAAAGACGGTGAGGCCGCGCGCGCGGGCCGCCACGAGAGAGAGGATGGGAATCTCATCGATGAGCGAGGCAATCTTGTCGGCGGGCACCACGCAGCCGTGCAGCCCGGCGCGGTGATGAACCTGAATCATGCCGGTCAGTTCGCGCCCACACATGCCCGTACTGCGCCGCGAGGCATCCGCTCCCATCTGCTCCAGGGTACGCAAAAAGCCAATCCGGGCTGGGTTAAGCGAGATGTCCTCAATCTGCAGGGCGCTGCCCGGCATGAGTGCAGCGGCGCAGGCCAGAAAGGCTGCAGAGGATGGATCGCCCGGAACCTGAACCTCGCAGGCGGTGAGAGTGGCGGGACCGTGTAGCTCAGCTAGACCGGCAGCCGAGGTAACCGGCACACCAAAGGCGGGTAGCATGAGCTCGGTGTGGTTGCGCGAGGGGTGGGGCTCGATGATGTGAGTGGGGCCGCAGGCGGCCAAACCAGCAAGCAGAATTGCTGTTTTCACCTGGGCCGATGGCACAGGAAGGGAGTATTTAAGAGGACGTAGAGCTCGCGAGCCCTCTACTGTAAGCGGCAGGGTCGGTGCGTCTTCAGGAAAAAAACGAGCGCCCATGCGGGCCAGAGGGTCGCAGACGCGGCGCATGGGACGGCAGCACAGGGAAGCGTCGCCTGTCAGCTCTACGCGGATGTCCCACCCGGCAAGCACACCCATGAGCAGGCGGGCCGTGGTACCGGAATTGCCACAGTCGATTGCGGCAGCAGGGCTGGCAGGCCCGCGCGCGCCCCAACCCACGATGCCGCCCTCTAGGCTGCCGTCGGCAGCGACCGACAGGTTGACCTGAGCGCCGAGACTCGCCACAGCAGCGATGGTGGAGCGCACATCGGCGGAGTCAAGCACACCGGAGAGGCGGGAGGTTCCCTCGGCCATGGCAGCAAAGAGAACGGCCCGATGCGAGATACTCTTGTCCCCCGGCACGCGCGCACTGCCCACGAGCGGACCGGCAAGCGGCTCAATGATGGTGGTGTTCTCGCTCATGGAATTCTCCCTCTCTCTTCGACGGATGGGGCAGCGGATCGCAGCTCAGCGATGGATCATGTCGTTCCATTGAACGACAAGCTGCACGGCGCAGGCTCTCATACTCCTCCTCAGTGAGAAGCCGCCAGCTACCCTGGGAAAGATCCCCCAGCTCGATGGGTCCAAAGCGGCAGCGATGCAGGTCTATCACCGGATGGCCCACCAGCTCGCACATGCGCCTGACCTGGCGCTTGCGGCCCTCGTGGATGGTGATGCGCAGCAGGCTTGAGGCGCGATCAGCCGAGATCACATCCACCTCAGCCGGAAGTGTAGGTCCATCATCTAGCTCCACACCCTCACGCAGGGCGCGCACCGTCTTGGCACCCATGGCCCCGTCGACCCGCGCGATATAGGACTTGTCCACATGGTGACTGGGGTGTAGCAGGCCGTTGCCGAGCTCACCATCGGTGGAAAACAGCAGGATACCCGTGGTGTCAAAGTCCAGTCGCCCAATAGGAAAAAGACCCGGATAGCGCTCCACTGGCACAAGGTCGGCCACGGTGGGACGACCGAAGGGGTCAGACATGGTGGTGAGAAAGCCCGAGGGCTTGTTGAGCATGAGAGTCACGGCCACATCAGCCAGGTGCACCTCACGCCCATCCACAGTAACCGTGTCAGTGCGCGGATCCACACGGCTTCCCAGCTCGGAAACCACCTGACCATTCACGCACACGCGCCCGGCCGTCATGAGATTTTCACTACCTCGACGACTTGCCACCCCGGCCCGGGCTAAAAACTTCTGCAGACGCATGGGCACCACGCGCTCGGCGGGTGCGTCAGGCTTACTCATCGCTGCCCTCCTCATCTGGAGCTAGATCAAGCGTCAGGTCGAGCTCCAAATCGTCGGCATCATAGAGGGCTTCGGCCTCCTGAGCCTGGGCGCGGGTGACACCCAGCCGCTCGCGGATCAGCTCGCGGCTTGCCTCGTCAGGGGCAAAGTCCTCCAGATCAGGGAGGTCATCTGCTGAGGCCAGGCCGAACTTCTCTAAAAACGAGCGCGTAGTGGCATAGAGAATGGGCTGGCCCGGACTGGCCTCACGCCCAGCTTCGCGCACCAAGCCCTTCTCAATAAGCGAGTTGAGAGGACTGTCGGAGTTGACCCCGCGCAGCGCCACCACCCCGGCCCGCGTGATGGGCTGGTTGTAGGCAATGACGGCCAGGGTCTCCAAGGCGGCCTGCGAGAGACGACGCGTATCCCAGGAAAGGACGTATTTCTCGATAAGCTCGTGATAGCGCGGATGGGTATAGAGCCGCCAGCCCCCGGCCACCTCGCGCAGCTGCACGCCCGCATCCTGATCGACTAGGCGCTGAGCCAGACAATCAAGCGCCTGATGAATGGCGGCCAGATCCACCTCAAGCATGTCGGCAAGCGTCATGGCGCTCACCGGCTCGTCGCTCACGAACAGCAGGGCCTCAATCGCGCCCACGATCTGCTCCTCGCGCAGATCTTCCAGACTCATTGCGCGCTCCCCTCAAAGTTCATAGTTGACGCAGCCTGGCCAGCCTCCCCTTCTTGCCCGACCTCCTCGGCCTCCTCATCGCCATCAAAGATGAGCTCACCGGAACCCTCGATATAATCAATCGCAAAGTCGGCGAAGGGACGCTCCTGGTTCACATCCACCATGGAGCGCTTATACAGCTCCAGCACCGCCAAAAAGTTCACCACACGCAGGGGTGTGGGAGCATCCATCGGAGTCAGCTCGCTAAAGGCTATATGCTTGCGCACGCGAATGCGGCGATGGATTGCCCTCACGTGGGTCTCCACGGGGATGGGTTTGGCGGCTATGTGCTCACTTTCCAGCAGGAATATCTCGCGGCGCGCCATAACCTCGGCGGCCAAAAGCCCCAGAGCATCAAGGGTCACATCCTCCAGATAGTCGGGCACCACGTCCAAAAACTCCTGATCAGGCCCGGCAAGCCGGGGATGGATGCGCCCCTGCTGTTCATAGCGTGCGCCCAAGGCGGCCGCCGCATTTTTGTACTGCTTGTAGGCGATGAGTCGCTCAATGAGAATGTCGCGCGCCTCGTTGGGAGAAAACTCCTCAATCTCGGCATCCACCTCGTCGTGATCCTGAGGGATGAGCGAGGCCGCCTTGATCTCAAGCAGGGTAGCCGCCACGAGCAAAAAGTCGCTTGCCACATCCAAGTCAAGCTCGCGCATGCGGTCGATATAGGCCAGGTACTGATCGACAATCTGGGTAATCGAGATTGACCCAATATCCACCCGCTGCCTACTCACCAGGTGAAGCAGCAGGTCAAAGGGCCCCTCAAAACTCTCTATACGAACGCGGTACGACATCGTCCCTTAAAAGTAAAACGGCACGAGCAGGCCCGCCAGATTGCCGGCTGTGAAATTAAGGTAGATGCTCACGGGATTAATACCAAAGATGGAGGGCACCAAAATCACCACGACCATGAACACGGGCAAGGCATAGCGCTGGATACGGTAGTACTTGATGAGCTGACGGTCGTTGAGAAAAAGCGCGATGACACTTGAGCCGTCAAGCGGCGGAATGGGAAGGAGATTGAAAAACATGAGATAGAGATTGATGAGGATGAAGAGCGGCAAAAACATCGCGTAGAAGTAGTAGAACAGCTCGCTTTGCGCCAGTACATTTCCCACCCCCGACGAAATAACTGACACGAGGCCCCAGGCCACCACCGACCCCAGCGCCGCCATAAGAAGGTTGGCGCAAGGACCGGCAAGACCCACAATCGCCTCGCCCGTACGCCGGTTTTTGAAATAACGCGGGTTGTAGGGCACGGGCTTGGCATAGCCAAACACCGGGCCACCCATGGCCATGAGACACAAAGGCAAAATCACCGTGCCGAAGGGGTCGATATGTTTGATGGGGTTCAGGCTCAGACGACCCTGCGATTTGGCGGTGGGGTCGCCTAAGCAGGCAGCGGCAAAGCCGTGAGCCACCTCGTGCAGCACAAGAGCAGGCACGAAGCTCAGTACCGTACAGATAAGGTATGCAAGGTAGTAGGTATCCATGGGCGTCAGTCTACCCTATTTCTTTGGGATATGAAGATAAATGCACGGCGTATCAATGCTCATGGGATACCTCGCTTTCGGTCACTTTCGGTGCGGCCCCGTGGGGCCTTGAGAAGAACGGCAGCAGCGCCCTCAGGCCTCACTGGCTTGGCGCTGCATCTCAGCCTCCAGCTCCTCAGTCAGCTCCAACCACGTAGCCTCGGCCTCAGACAGGCGCTTTTTGAGGGCCGCGTGCTCGGCAATCGCATCGCTGGTTGCATCCTCGTTGATGTAGAAGTCGGAATCAGCCATCAGCTCTAGCAGCTCGGCCATGCGTGCGTTGTCGGCCTCCATCTGCTTTTCCAGATCGGCGATACGCCGCCGGTGGTTTTTGAGGGCCGCATAGGCCCGGTTGCGGGCCTCCGCCTCGCGCCGTTTTTGCTCCTTTGACTTGGGCGCACTCCCACGCGGCGCGGTCAGATCAGCGCCACTGGACTTGCCTGCGTTTGATGTGGCGTCGCCAGATTGGCCACCAAAGGTGCTGCTGGTCGCGCCAGAATGGCCGCCGCGCGCACCCAACTGGCCACCCGCACTCGCCTGCCCACCCGCGCGCCCCGCAGTCTTGGCCGCCTTGGCCTGTGCCCTGCCCGCACGCGAATTGGTCACCCCCTCAGGCTGATTCAAAAAATCATCGAGCGCAGCCGCCGACAGGTCGTGCCCCTCGGCCAGCTGGCCCGACTTGAACAAGTAATAGTCGTAGTCGCCATCAAAGACCGTCACCTTACCCGGCACAATCTCGATGATGCGATTGGCGATGCTGCGGATGAGGTGGCGATCATGCGTGATGAGCAGGATGGTACCCTCAAAACGATTGAGTGCCTGCTCCAGCACATCGGCGCTGGCGATATCCAGGTGGTTGGTGGGCTCGTCCAGACACAAGAGCGGGGTGGGCGCCACGAGCATCTTGGCCAGGGCCAGTCGGCACTTCTCGCCGCCGGAGAGCACCCCCACGCGCTTATCAGCCGCATCACCCTGAAACAAAAACGCCCCCAGAAGCGAGCGCACCTGGCTCTTTGTCCAGCCCGGAGCCACGCGGTCAAGCTCCTCAAACACCGTAGAGCCAGCATGAAGCTGTTCGAGCTGATGCTGGGCGAAGTAGGACACCTCCACATGCACACCGTAGTCCACCGAACCTGCGTCGGGGGCAAGCACGCCGGCCACCATCTTGAGCAGGGTGGACTTGCCCGCCCCGTTGGGACCCACCAGCGCCACCTTCTCGCCGCGATATAGGTTCAAATCCAGGCCGTCATACACATGCTTGTCGCCAAAATACTTGGTCACGCCCGCAAGCGTCACCACCGCATCACCCGTGCGCGGCGGCTGCACAAAGTTGAAGCGCACCGTCTTGCGCTGCTCGGGCACCCGAATGCGCTCCATCTTCTCCAGGCGGCGCAGGCGCTCCTGTACCTGGCGGGCCTTCTTAGGCTTGGCGCGAAAGCGCTCGATGAAGGCCTCCATATGGGCAATCTCTTCGGCCTGCTTGGCGGCAGCCTGGCGCAAACGCTCGATATATTCCTCGCGTTGACGCAGGTAGGCCGAGTAGTTACCCCGGTAGAGACTCACGCGCCCGCCGTCAATCTCAGCCACGCGATCAACCATATTGTCCATGAAGGCCCGATCGTGCGACACCACAATCACGGCACCTTCATAGCCGCGCAAAAAGCCCTCCAGCCACTTCACGCTTTCCAAATCCAGGTGATTGGTCGGCTCATCGAGCAGCAATACGTCGGGTTTGCGGATGAGGAGCTTGGCC
>CAYTIS010000032.1:0-14446 GCA_964438035.1 uncultured Slackia sp. | reverse complement strand
GCGCCTCAGGCGTTCGTGATGACAAGGTTTGAGGGGGAGGGGATGCATGGGTACGACATCCAAGGAGAGGAAGGCGGCCAAGATTCTTAAGACGAGCCGAACGGAGAGGGTGATCGCGCCACCGAAGAAAACGATCCAAGGGCCACGCTTTGAGCTTGCGAGGGGCACCGAGGGCTATCCTGCTGCCTTGGAATTGATTCCGCGTCCTCCGGCAATGCTCTACGGCATTGGTCGGGTGGAGGCTTTGAGCGAGGGGATGGCTGTGGTGGGTGCGCGCCAGGCCACGCCCTATGGGCGCAACGCGGCCAAGATGTTCTCGCGCCTGGTGGCGCGCCGGGGGATTCCCGTGATTTCGGGAGGTGCGATTGGCTGCGATTCATGTGCGCATGAGGCCGCCCTGGCAGCTGGAGGCATTACCGTGGCCTTTTTGGGAGGCGGCTGTGACCGACCCTATCCCGCGCGCAACCTCGGGCTGTTTCAGCAGATTGTGGATGCGGGCGGGGCGGTGGTGTCGGAGCGTGAGTGGAGCTTTCCTCCGGTGGGATATACCTTTCGCGAGCGCAATCGCCTGATTGCGGGCCTTGCACGGGCCACCCTCATCGTGGAGGCCGGCCAGCCAAGTGGCACCTTCTCTACGGCTGATGAGGCGCTTTCGGCCAACCGCGACGTGTTGGCGGTGCCGGGATCCATCTTTTCGCCCACCTCACGCGGGGCCAATGCGCTCATCGCCCAGGGAGCCTGGCCCGTGGTGGATGAGGAAGGCTTTGAGGAGCTCCTCGATCGCCTCTTTCCGGGAACGGGTGCGAACTATGCGCGGGGCAAGACTGCGTCTTCGGGCACTCATGGCGAAGAAGATGGGTCGGAAATCGATCCGCTCGTGGCTGCCCTGAGGGCCGATCCTTTGCGGCTGGAGCGTCTGGTAGCCTTGTTTGTGGACGAGAGGGAGGAAAACCGCGTGGGTGCCATCAGCAATCTCATGACGAAGGTGGCACGGCTGGAGAGCGAGGGCGTGATCGAACGCTTCCCCGACGGTCGCTTCGGCGTGGTGCGCGCATCCTAAGTAGCCCGTGGGGAGGGGGATACAGGAGGCGATTTCGGGGCGCGGTGCCACGCACCCCTTAGGTCGTATGTCCAAGGGGCTGTGCTATTCTGCCCGCATGGAAAAGATCGTGAACATTATCGGGGCCGGGCTGGCTGGCAGCGAGGCCGCCTTGCAGCTGGCAGTGCGCGGGGTGAGGGTGCGCCTGTTTGAGATGCGTCCCGCCGTCAGCACCCCCGTTCACACCGGTGGTGCCTGCGCCGAACTGGTGTGCTCCAACTCCCTCAAAAGCACCAAGCCTGCAAGCGCTGCGGGCATGCTCAAAGCCGAGCTTACCGCCTTGGACTCGCGCCTGCTTGAGGCTGCTCAGGCCTGCCGGGTGGAGGCAGGCGGGGCGCTGGCGGTCGATCGCCAGGCCTTTTCCAGCCTGGTCACTGAGCGGGTGTGGGCTGAGGCTGCCATCGAGTATCGGGTGGAGGAGGTCTGCGACCCGCTTGCCTATGAGGCGGATGCCACCATCCTTGCCACCGGGCCACTCACTTCGGATGCCCTTGCTGCATGGATTGCGCGGCAGACGGGCAGCGCTGGTCTTGCCTTCTTCGACGCGGCGGCCCCCATCGTGATGGCGGATTCCCTGGATCTTGGCCTACTCTTTCGCCAGTCGCGTTATGAGACTGACGCACCGGGAGACTACCTCAACGCAGCGTTCACCAAGGAGTCCTACGACTGCTTCATCGACGAGCTGGTGGCTGCAAAGCGTGTGATTGCCCGCGACTTTGAAACGGCAGAGCTGTTCCAGGCCTGCCAGCCCATCGAGGAGGTGGCGCGCAAGGGCCACGATGCTCCGCGCTTTGGAGCCCTAAAGCCGGTGGGCCTGACCGACCCGGCTACGGGGCGGCGGCCCTGGGCGGCGGTGCAGCTGCGGGCTGAGAATGCTGAGGGCACGGCTTACAACCTGGTGGGCTTTCAGACTAACCTGACCTTCTCTGAGCAGCGCCGGGTGTTTCGCATGATTCCTGGCCTTGATGAGGCCGAGTTTGCACGCTTTGGGGTGATGCATCGCAACACCTTTATTGACGCGCCTCGCCTTATGGGGCCTGACCTGCGACTGCATGCCTGTGCGCGCAAGGGGGCCGATGTGTACGTGGCAGGTCAGCTTTCGGGCACGGAAGGCTACTGCGAGGCGATGATGTCGGGACTGCTGGTCGCCCTTAACGTCTATGCGCGCCTTAAGGGGGTGGAGATGCCACCGCTGCCGCGCCAGACGGCTTTTGGAGCGCTTGTGGACTATGCCACCAATCCGGCTACCCAGGACTATCAGCCTCTTCACGTGAACTTTGGGATTATGCCGCCTTTGGCCCGGCCGATACGCAGCAAGCAGGAGCGCTACGCCGCCTATGCAGAACGCGGCGCGCGCGCCCTGCAGGCCTGGCTGCAGGATGTGCGACGCGCAGGACTGTTGTGAGGACATGCCAATGAAGACCGGTAATCCAGCCTTCGATGCCATGGCGGCAACCGCAGGCACAGCTGTCGAGGCTTCCTCTGTTGATTCAGCTCCTGATGCCACCGGAGCCACCATGGTTACTGCGGCTGATTCGGCTCCTGATACCGACGCCTCTGCCAAAGGCGATACTGCGGTGCTGCAGGTGGACGCGCGAGCCTTGGCCTTGCTTGAGCAGTTTTGTACCTCGCTTGTACGGGAGCGCAACCTCTCTCCTCACACGGAGCGCAACTATCGCCTTGACCTGCTCGACTATCTGCACTGGGCCGCGCGGCAAGGGATTGACCCTTTGGCGGCAACGCGCCGCCAGGCACGGATGTATCTGGCTGAACTCGACCACGCGCGCTATTCCCGGCGCACCGTGAACCGCCATCTTTCGGCTCTGCGCAGTTTCTTTCGATGGCTCGTGGCTCACGATTATGTTGCAGCCGACCCCGTGGGCGAGCTGCAAGGCCCCAAGGCTCGCAAGAGCCTGCCTCGTGCAATCATGCCTGCCGACATGGAGCGGCTTTTGGGGGTGTGGTGTCAGGAGGAAGGCCCCGTCGCCCTGCGCAACACGGCGATTCTGGAGCTTCTCTACGCCTGTGGGGCGCGCGTTTCTGAAGCGTCGGGTCTGCTCACTCGCGATGTTTCATTTGAAGAAAAGCAGGTGAAGGTGCTTGGCAAGGGCGACAAGGAGCGCATCATCCCTTTGCATGATACGGCGACAGAACGCATGCGCATCTATGCCCAAAAGGCTCGGCCTGCTCTTGTGGGCACAAAGCACTGCGAGCACTTCTTCGTATCCACGCGTGGCCGTCCCATGAGTCCCGATGCCCTGCGTAAGCTCTTCAAGCAAAGCCTTACGATGGCGGGGCTGGATATGAGCCTCACGCCCCATGCCGTGCGCCATTCCTTTGCCACCGATCTCGTGGAAGGCGGGGCCGATCTAAGAAGCGTCCAAGAGATGCTGGGTCACGCAAGCCTTTCAACCACTCAGGTGTACACCCACCTTTCCATCGCTCACCTCAAGGATGTTCAGCACCGCGCCCATCCCAGGGGATAGGAGCCACCTTTCATCTACGCCATTTGCGGTATGGTGTGCGGGGCTGGCATCCGATATTGTGGCTCTATGGCTAATGAGCGATTCAACACCACCTTCAAAGAAGCCCTCTACGATGCGCTTGTCTCAGGCGAGGAGCGCACAGGCAAGGACTGGGTATTTGACATCGTTATCGCGGTGGTAGCCTTCATCTTCGGCTGTGCTCAGCTGCTCTTAACGTCCACTTCGGTCGTCTACGTGGATCGCTTCATTGAGGAGATGGTTCGTCAGGTAGACCTTATTCCCAGCCTTTACTCTTACACGGTTCTGGGTCTGACCACCCTGCCGCTTGTGCTCAGGCGCGTGGCCCCCTGGCCTACCCTGGTGATTGTGCTGGTATGTTTCCTGTTTGGTGCGCAGTATATGTATGGTTTTTCGCTCTCGCCGGTGGGGCCGGTGGTGGCGATGTACTCGGTGGCCAGCGAGCGCTCGCGCATCGAGGCGGTTGCGGCTGCGCTCATCGTGGGCGTGTGCATGATTTTTGCCCCCATGCCGCTGCAAAGCGCCACGCTCGCCCTCATCATCAAGGGCACCAACGTGGCGCTGGTGGCATCGGGCGGGATGGCCGGTTTTGCCATGCGCACGCACGAAGCCTATCTGGACGAAACCCAGCGTCGTCTTGAAGAGGCCGAGCGCGGGCGTGAGGAGCTGGCCGCTCGGCGCGTGGCCGAGGAGCGGGTGCGGATCGCCCGCGACGTTCACGACATCACGGCCCACTCGCTTTCGGCGGTGACCATTCAGGCTGCGGCGGCCGAGCGTCTCATGGATAGCGATCCCGTGGCCGCCAGGGAGGCCGTGGCCGACATCCGCTCCGTGTCCAAATCGGCATTAGACGAGATTCGCTCCCTTATTGGCGTGCTGCGTGGCGATGAGGAGGCCGAGCATGCACCCGCTGAGGGCACCGAGCGCATGGGCGATTTGGTGAACTACCTTAAGCGCGCTGACCTGCACGTGAGCTTTTCGGCTCAGGATTATGACCGGGCAGCCGTGCCTGCCTTTGTTGACATGACGCTCTACCAGGTGGCGCGCGAGGCAGCCACCAATACGGTGCGCCACGCCCAGGCTCACGCGGCCGATATCCTGCTGCAATCTACGCCCGAGGTGGCCCTGGTGCGCGTATCCGACGACGGGCGGGGGATGGATGTGGAGATGGCCTCTCAAGGCGAGGGCCACGGGCTTCGCGGTATGGCCGAGCGCGTGGGGGCCATGGGTGGCAGCTTCTCGGTCAACAGCGTCCCGGGCCGGGGTTGTGCAGTGGAGGCGAGAATACCTTTGGAGGCAAACCATGGATCAGCAAAGAGATGAGACAGCTGTGCGCGTGGCGATCGCGGATGACCAGGAGTTGGTGCGCAAGGGCTTTCGCCTCATCCTGTCCTCCTTTCCCGGCATCCACGTGGTGGGTGAAGCAGTGGACGGCGCTGATGCGGTAGCCCTGGCGCGGCGTATGCATCCCGACGTGATTCTCATGGACATCCGAATGCCGCGCAAGGACGGCATCCAGGCCACGCGCGAGATTGCCTCGGATGCCTCGCTGGAGGGTACGGCGGTGCTTATCCTTACCACCTTTGACCTGGATGAATATGTCTACGATGCCCTGGCCTCGGGGGCGAGCGGCTTTTTGCTCAAGGATGTGGAACCCGACGAATTGGCCCGCGCGGTGCGGGTGGTTTATCAGGGTGATGCGCTTATTGAGCCGTCCATCACGCGGCGGCTCATCGAGACCTATGCCGAGTCGCGGCGGCGTTCGCGCTTTGACGGCACTAAGATGGATGGGCTGACCGATCGCGAGCGCGAGATTCTCACCTTAGTGGGTCGGGGCCTCAATAATGATGAAATTGCCGAAGAGTTGGTCATTTCTCCTGCCACCGTGCGCACGCACACGGGACGGATCATGACCAAGCTCGATGCTCACGACCGTGCCCAGCTCGTGGTGGCCGCCTACGAAAGCGGCCTGGTGAAGCCGGGGATGTAGGCAGAGGCGGCGCATTACTATCCACATCCTTCACCCTTTCTTTACGCGGCCCCTTGTGAAAGGATGGCGAAACCCCTGCGCGCACCCGGGTGCGGCCTTCATGCTCGCGCTATCATGAGCGTTTGCCTGAAAATGCGTCCGTGAAAGGGGGCCGGCGGTGGCTAGCGACGCGATCGTCATCAAGGGTGCCCGTGAGCACAACCTCAAGGATATAGACCTGTCCATCCCGCGTGACAAGCTGGTGGTGATTACCGGGCTTTCGGGCTCGGGCAAATCGAGCCTGGCCTTCGACACCATATATGCCGAGGGTCAGCGCCGTTATGTGGAGAGCCTTTCGGCCTATGCCCGCCAGTTTTTGGGGCAGATGAACAAGCCCGACTTGGACAGCATCGACGGGCTTTCTCCGGCCGTGGCCATCGACCAAAAGACCACGAGTAAAAACCCGCGCTCCACCGTGGGCACCTCTACCGAAATCTACGATTATCTGCGCCTGCTCTTTGCCCGCGTGGGCGTGCCGCACTGTCCCGAGTGCGGCCGTGAAATCAAAAAGCGCACCACCGATCAGGTGACCGACGAGATTCTTGGTCTTGGCGAGGGCAAGCGCGCCCTCATTTTGGCTCCCGTGGTGGTAGGCCGCAAAGGCGAGCACGCCAAGCTGTTGGCTGATCTGCAAAAAGAGGGCTTCTCGCGGGTGCGAATTGACGGGGAGGTCGTGCGTCTGGATGGCGAGCCGCTCAAGCTGGACAAAAAGTTCAAGCACACCATTGAGGTGGTGGTGGATCGCGTGGTCCTTAAGCGCTCGGCTGTAAGCCGTATCGCCGAGGCAGTGGAGACGGCCACCAAACTCGCCGAGGGTCGACTGATCGCTCATGTGGTAGACGATGCCGAGGCCGCGCCCGATGCACACAAGACTACGCCGGGCTTTACCGGGGTGTCGGCCGCCGACCATTTCTACTCGCTTGCCCTGGCCTGCCCCGAGCACGGCCACTCTATGGACGAGTTGCAGCCGCGCGACTTCAGCTTCAATGCCCCCTACGGGGCCTGCCCTGACTGCGCTGGCCTGGGAAGTCGCGAGGAGGTGGACTCAGGCCTGCTCGTGCCCGATCCCTCACTTTCGCTCAATGAGGGTGCTATCGCGCCCTTTGCTGCGGGCAACTACTATCCTCAGGTTCTGCGGGCGGTGTGTCGCCACATGGGCTCAGATCCTGCCACCCCCTGGGAGGATCTGCCGCGCAAGACGCGCGAGGCACTGCTGTTCGGCCTGAACGACCAAAAGGTACGCGTGGATTACGTGACCGTGGATGGGCGTGAGACCTACTGGTACATCGACTGGGAGGGTGCCTGCGAGGCGGTGATGCGCCGCTACAAGGAGGCCCAAAGCGATGCCCAGCGCGAGAAATACGAAAAATACTTTGCCACCATCCCCTGCGCCACCTGTTCAGGCAAGCGCCTTAAGCCGGAAATTTTAGCTGTTACGGTGGCGGGCAAAAACATCCATGAAGTGTGCGAAATGAGCGCGGCCGAAAGCCTCTTGTTTTTTGAGGGTCTCAACCTGAGCGCGCGGGAGGCTCATATCGCGGGGGCCGTGGTCAAGGAGGTGCGCGCTCGCCTGCGCTTTCTTGTGGATGTGGGGCTGGACTACCTGACCTTGGAGCGCGCTACAGCCACCCTTTCGGGTGGGGAGGCCCAGCGCATTCGCCTGGCCACTCAGATTGGTGCGGGCCTCATGGGCGTGCTCTATATTCTCGATGAGCCCTCCATTGGCCTGCACCAGCGCGACAACGAGCGGCTCATCGCCACCCTGGAGCGCCTGCGTGACCTGGGCAATACCGTGATTGTGGTAGAGCACGATGAGGATACCATCCGCCGCGCCGACTATGTGGTGGACATGGGCCCGGGTGCTGGTGAGCTGGGTGGACATGTGGTGGCAGCCGGTGCGCCAAAGGAGGTGGCGTGCCAGGAGGGCAGCATCACAGCCGATTATCTGGCCGGACGGCGTGTGGTGTCCATCCCGCCCGTGCGCAGGCGGCCCCAGCGCGGGGCGGTCAAGCTGTCGGGAGCGTGCGCCAACAACCTCACCAACGTGAGTGTCAAGGTGGAGCTGGGTACCTTTACTGTGGTCACCGGTGTGTCGGGTAGCGGCAAAAGCTCGCTGGTTACCGATACGCTCGCCCCGGCCCTCGCCAACCGCATCAACCGCGCCCATAACCGAACGGGCAGCTACCGCAGGCTTTCGGGCTACGAGAGTCTGGATAAGGTCATCGACATCGACCAAAGTCCGATTGGGCGCACGCCGCGCTCCAATCCTGCCACCTATATTGGCCTGTGGGATGACGTGCGGGCCTTGTTTGCCAGCACGCCTGAGGCCAAGGCGCGTGGGTATGCCCCCGGACGCTTTAGCTTCAACGTCAACGGCGGGCGCTGCGAAGCCTGCAAGGGCGATGGCCAGCTCAAGATCGAGATGCACTTTTTACCCGATGTCTACGTGCCCTGCGAGGTCTGCGGCGGGCGGCGCTACAACCGCGAAACCCTCCAGGTGACCTATCGGGGTAAGACCGTCTATGACGTACTGGAGATGACGGTGGATGAGGCCCTGGAGTTCTTCCGCGCCATTCCCGGCCTGGCGCGCAAGCTTCAAACCCTGCATGATGTGGGGCTGGGCTATATCCGTTTGGGCCAGCCGGCCACAACGCTTTCCGGCGGCGAGGCCCAGCGCGTCAAGCTGGCCAGCGAGCTGCAACGCCGCCAGACCGGTAACACCTTCTACATCCTCGATGAGCCCACCACGGGCCTGCATATGGAGGACGTGCGCCAGCTGCTGGAGGTGTTGCAGCGGCTGGTGGACAAGGGCAACACGGTGCTGGTGATTGAGCACAACCTAGACGTAATCAAGTGCGCCGACCGAATCATCGACCTGGGGCCAGAGGGCGGAATCAAGGGCGGTCAGATCGTGGCCAGCGGCACCCCTGAGGAGGTGGCTCAGGTGAAAGAAAGCCATACCGGCCGTTTCCTGCGCCAGGTGCTTGATGCGGATAAGGCCAGGCGCGTGCGTGCTTCGGAGGTGCAGCCGTGAACACGTGCGATGCCGAAGAGGTGCGGGATGAAAAGCAGCCTGAACAGGAGGATGAGGCCGTAGGCACCTCCGCTGCTGAAATCGGGGAAGCCCAGGTGGCTGAGGGTGCTGAGCAGGGTGGGTTTGTATGCTCGGCTGAGGCACAGAAGATGACCACCATCCATTCGGCACCGGCCCATGAGGGGCACTCCCGGCGTGAACGCATCGCCCTGGGCATATTCGCCTGCTTGATCATACTGGGCGTGGTGGCGCTTTCCACCTATATCGGCGCAGGCCACGGCCTTAATGTGGCCGCCACCAGCATCGACGACATCACCGGCGACATGGCGGGCTACGGCGTCATCCTGTTTGAAGGCACCGTCAATCCCCAGACAAGCTCGTATGAAGAAGAGGACGACGGTCTGCTCTTTGGCTCCACGACCTCGTCCCTCGGTGCTTCCACCTCTGAAATCACCCTCGAAGAAGTCCGTCAGGAGTATCGCGAAAAGGGTGCCTCGGTCATCAGCCTTGATTCCTCCAACCTCCAGGGCTACGCCAGCGGGCGCGTGATTGTACAGGACGGGCGCACCTACGGCATCTTCAGCTTGACCGAAGAAGAGCTGGCCAACACTCCCTCCTACGACCTTACCACCACGCGCACCATCTCTACCATCACTGAAAGCGCCACGGGTGATGCGGTTACGAGCACCACCAGCCGCACGCGCGGCATCTTCTCCAGCGTGTCTGAGCTATTTGAGGTGGTGGATGCTCAGGACGTGGATCCTGCCGTCATCACCAAGGTGGACGCGATTGTGGATCACTTTGAGGCAGTGGAGGTGGATATCATCATCGCGCTCACGCCGTCGGTGGTGCCGTTTTGCGCGGTGGAGGGCGTGGATGTGGTGGTGACGTTCAAGGAAAGCGACCGCTTTTCGGTCAGCGAGACCATTGATGGCACGCTCTATATGGATGCGCCGGAGGTAGGAGCGGTGGGTGTGCTCATGGTAGCCCCTGGCAACGTTGTTTCCACCAAAGTCATGACCGGCGACTGAAGGTGGTTTGAGCGCAGGTGCCACGCTGCCTTAAGGTACGCCTGCATGCCGCAAACCACGCGTGAGGCCTCAAATCCAAACCCCGGAGCCGCAGCGAGCGAAAAAAAGAGCCGCCGAGGGCCGAAACCCTCGGCGGCTCTCGATCGAGAATGAACCGACTCAATCCTTTAAGCATGCCAGAGGAATTATCAGCAGGTGGCAACCTTACGTGTCCTTCCTGCTCCGAAGTCCTCGGCTGACTAAACGATACCCTGGGCCATCATCGCTTCGGCCACGTTGAGGAAGCCGGCCACGTTGGCGCCCATGATAAAGTTGCCTTCCTCGCCGTAGGTGCGGGCGGCATTTTCGCAGTCGTGGTAGATGCCGCGCATGATGGTCTCCAGGCGCGAATCCACCTCGTCAAAGGTCCAGAAGAGGTGCTCGGCGTTCTGGGTCATCTCCAGGCCCGATACGGTTACGCCACCGGCGTTGGCTGCCTTGCCAGGCATAAGGCTTACTCCGGCCTCCATGAGATAGGCCGTGGCCTCAGGTGTGGTGGGCATGTTGGCACCCTCACCAACCACCCTGCAGCCATTAGTCACGAGCATCTTGGCATCCTCCAAGAAGAGCGTGTTCTCACGCGCGCAGGGCAGGGCGATGTCGCAGGGCATCTTCCATACGCCGCGTCCGTCCTCGGGATGCCACACGGCCTGAGGCCGATCTTTCAGATACAGGGCCAGGCTCACGCCCTCATCGTCACCGGAGCGCTTGGCGTTGTAAATCTTTTCCAGAATCTGGTAGTCCACACCCTGGGGGTCTTCGAGCCAACCCTTGGTGTCGCAGCAGGCCACGGTCTTGCCGCCCAGTTGAGCAACCTTTTGAATAGCGTAGATGGCCACGTTGCCCGAGCCATGTACCGACACCGTCTTACCCTCAAAGGAATCGCCCTGGCACTTCAGGTGCTCATCGACTAAGTACACCAGGCCGTAGCCGGTGGCCTCGGTGCGTGCCAGCGAGCCGCCATAGGACAGGCCCTTGCCAGTGAGCACGCCGGCCCACTCGTTTTTCAGGCGTTTGTACTGGCCGAACATGTAGCCGATCTCACGGCCGCCCACGCCCAGGTCACCAGCGGGAACGTCGGTGTTGGGGCCAATGTGGCGACTTAGCTCGGTCATAAAGCTTTGGCAAAATGCCATGACCTCGCGGTTTGACTTGCCCTTGGGATCAAAGTCGGCACCGCCCTTGCCGCCGCCCATGGGCAGGGTGGTCAGTGCGTTTTTGAACACCTGCTCAAAGGCGAGGAACTTGAGCATACCCAGCGTAACCGTGGGGTTAAAGCGCAGGCCGCCCTTGTAGGGGCCAATCGCGCTGTTGAATTCCACGCGATACCCCCGGTTGACCTGGACTTTGCCCTGATCGTCCACCCAGGGAACGCGGAATGTGACCACGCGTTCCGGTTCGATGAGGCGCTCCAAGATGGCGGCGTCCTCGTATTCGGGATGAGCCTTTAAGGCAGGCTCAATGGTTTCCAGAACCTCGGTTGCGGCCTGGATGAATTCGGGCTCGCTCGCATTTCTCTGCTTGACGAGCTCGAGGATGCGCGCTGCGTAGGACATCTGCGCTCCTTTCATATGGGGTTGTACGTCTCGCGTGGGCGAGGCCTCCATTGTAGGATAGTTGTGCAGCCTTGTGGTAGCGCACGCTCCTCTTCGTGGAGGGCGTGGACATTTTTTGGGCATTTTTTGGACAGCCTTAAGCCCTCTACAGAACGAAAACGTCGAGACATAGGCGCGTATCCATGCGTTAGTATGCAAGAAGTCCGTCTTCACAATCGCAGCTAAGTCAAGGAGGCCGCATGGCCAAGAAACGAAAAGATATGATGATCAGGGTAATTTGGATGATATTGGCCGCGTTCTTCCTGTTTTTGGCGGCCGTGGGGGTGATGTATTCGCGCCAGCTGCTTGCTGCCCTGCTCGCCGTGTGGGTGGCTATGACACCGATTCTGCTGGGTGGCATCTTTGCCTTTGTGGTCAACCTCATCATGAGCCGCATCGAGCAGCTGTATTTTCCCAACTCGCACAACAGGGTGGTGCTGGCAACACGCCGTCCCATGTCACTCGTGCTTTCGCTTGCGGTGATTGTGCTGATTGTGGCGCTGATTGTCTATCTTGTCTTACCCCAGGTCAGGGCTAGCCTTGATGTGGTGGAAAGCGGCGTGACTATGGTGCTGCAAAACGCCTATGTCTGGCTTTCGGAAAACGTCGATGTGCTCTCCATCAGCTCGCTTGACACCTGGCGTGACAGTGTGGTCGAGAGCATCGACGGCTTTGTGAACGGTCTTTCCAGCGGCAGTACCGCTTCTGAGCTGTGGTCGCTTTTGGGTTCGCTCTTCTCCACGATCTACTCCATCGCTCACGGCCTGTTCATTGTGGTGGTGGGCGTGGTGTTTTCGCTCTATCTGCTCCTGGAAAAAGAGCGCGTCTTTGCCGGTGCTAACACGGCGATTGACCTGCTGCTGCCCGAGCGTACTGCCCAGGCTGTGCGCCATGCGGCCCACGTGGCCAACGAGAGCTTCTCACGCTTCATCTCCGGCCAGTGCATTGAGGCGGTGATCTTGGGCACCCTGTGTGCCTTAGGGATGACGCTGTTTGGGATGCCCTACGCTGCGGCGGTGAGTGCCTGCGTGGGCATTTCGGCCCTCGTACCGCTCTTTGGCGCGTGGCTGGGGGGGATTGTGGGCTTTCTCATGGTGCTCACGGTTGATCCCATGACGGCTGTGTGGTTTGTAGTGTTTCTTGTGGTGCTTCAGCAGATTGAAACCCACCTCATTTATCCCAACGTGGTGGGCGCTTCGGTGGGGCTGCCCAGCATCTGGGTGTTCTCCTCGGTGCTCGTAGGTGGAGCACTCTTTGGTGTTGCCGGCATGTTTCTGGGTGTACCGGCTGTGGCCACTGTGCGCACCCTCGTGATGGAACGAGCCGCCAAAGTGCGCGCTGAACGGGCAGAAGAACAGCGAGAAGCTGGAGAGTCAATCAGCCCAGCCACCCGCCCCGAGTCTCAAAAGCGTCCTTCCTAGTAAATGGTGGGAGCGAGCAGTACCTTACCGGTTCCGCGGTAGACGTTGACCAAGCCTTCGCCTGAAGCGGCCGAGCCGATGAGCGATCTGGTGGATCGCTCTACCGTGAACTGAAGTGAGCCGCTCCAGGCCAGTGCCATATTCCCGTCAATCTTGACCTCATCGTTTTCGACGGTAATCTCGATCAGCTCCTCCCTGGGACAGGGCGACTCCAGCGCCAGCGCGCCATAGCCGTGAATTCCCAGGTTGAAAAGGCCTTCTCCACCGGCTGCTGCCGAGGAGAGGTTGGTGCGTGCAACCACGGTGTGCTTCAGGCTTGAGTAGCATGCCAAAAAGAGACCATCATCAAGTACGATTGAGTTGCCCCAGCGAGCCACATCAATGAGGATGATGTGACGGTATGTGGGCTCCAGCACCAAAAGTCCGCTTCCCTCGTACTCAGGCTTGATAGCCGACTCTTTGGTGACCGCCCCGCGCAGCGCCTTGCTCATCAAATCGCCCACGCCCTTCACGCCTGAGGAGGCGTGCACGTCGCCCACCATCCACTGCATGGCACCAGCCTGTACCGTCACGCCCCCCTGCTTGAGGTCGCAAATCACCTGGCGGCGGCGCACATTCATCTGCGAGGCAAAGTAGGCGGTCATGGCGGATTCAGCCGTCACGCTCAGATCGCGAATCCATTCGACAACCTTGAAGGTGCCAAGCTCGTCCACGACGCGCACCGCGTCATTGTCGGTGAAGTTGCTGATGGTGAACATGGAGAACCTACCTTCCCTCGAGGCGAAAGGCGCAGGATTTTGCGCGCCCGCTGATCGGGCACATAATACAAGAGATGGTGATGGGCCGATAGGGGGGACGGTTGCGATGGGGTAACGATAGGATGCGGGCACGCGGTGTGCGCCAAAGGGCGAAACGGAGCCTTTGGTAAAATAGGCAGTTCGTCGTTGTCGCTGCTGCTGGCGCTGGTGCTGCCGTTGCCGCAATCCACCGCCTGAGAAAGGAAGCTTCCATGCACGTAACCATCTATACCGATGGAGCCGCTCGCGGCAATCCCGGTCCGGGGGGCTACGGGGCGGTGCTGCATTACACGGATCCTGCGGGCACGCTCCATGTGAAGGAGCTTTCGCAGGGCTATGAGCGTACCACCAACAACCGCATGGAGCTTTGGGGGGTCATTGCAGCCCTAGAGGTGCTCAAGCGCCCCTGCACGATTGATCTGTACTCCGATTCCACCTATGTGGTGAATGCCTTCAATCAGCACTGGGTGGAGGGCTGGGTGAAGCGTGGATGGAAAAATGCTCAGAAGGAGCCGGTAAAAAACGTCGATCTCTGGAAGCGCCTGCTTGAGGCCAAACGTGCTCATGAGGTGCGCTTTCACTGGGTAAAGGGCCATGCTGGTCATCCCGAAAACGAGCGCTGCGACCAGCTTGCCTGTGCTGCCGCCGATGGCGCGGGGCGCATCTGCGACGAGGGCTTTGAGAAGCAGGAGGGCTTGTTTTGATATTTTGACGGTTTGGTGCTTGTATTGGCCCGGCTGATTTAGTACTATGCAGCCTTGCGCGATGCGTATGTGCCAAACAAAGGGCTCGCTTCGTCCCGCTGGGAAGGAGGCGATTCGCCGGCTTTGTGAAGCGCAGCCATGGCGAGATGGCCAAGTGGTAAGGCAGGGGCCTGCAAAGCCCTTATCACCGGTT
>CAYTIS010000031.1:0-14487 GCA_964438035.1 uncultured Slackia sp. | reverse complement strand
CTGCGCGCCCGCCTGGCCCAGCTCTTCCCTAGCTTTGAGGTGCACGTACTGGACTGCGACCCCCGCGGCGTGAGAATCGATTTGACCTAGCGGAGGGCAGGCATGTCAACCACCTCCCATCATCCCGCGCCGCGTGCGCACGATACTAAGGAGTCGCCCATCACCCGGCGGCTCCTTCTTCTTGCCCTGCCCACCTTTGGGCAGATGGCGGCTGAGCCCGCCTTCGTTCTCATCGACACCGCCATTGTGGGCCACGTAGGCGATGCCTCCTTAGCTGGCCTCTCGCTTGGCTCCACCGTGCTGCTTACCGCCGTAGGGCTTTGCGTCTTTTTGGCCTACTCCACCACTTCCCAGGTGGCCCACCTCTTTGGCGCAGGTAGGCGACGTGAGGGACTGGAAGCTGGCTTTGATGCCATCTGGCTTTCGCTCGCGATTGGCGCAGCACTCGTAGCCCTGCTCACCTTAGGCGCACGCCCCCTCTGTGCAACGCTCGGAGGATCAGACGAAGTGCTTGACCAGGCCGTTATCTACCTGCGCACCGCAGGCCTAGGCGTGGGAGGCATGCTTGTGGCCTACGCTGCCAACGGCATCTTTCGCGGCCTGCAGCGCATTGGCATCACCCTTGCAGCCGCCGTGGGTGGAGCGCTGCTCAACACTCTTTTGGACATCATCTTCGTCATTGGCTGGGGATGGGGCATTGCCGGTTCAGGAATCGCCACCGCCATCGCCCAGTGGTTCATGGGAATTGTTCTGCTGGCCTGTGCGCTCGCAGCTGCGCGGCACTCTGGGGCGCGCATCCGGCCCCGGCTTGCTCGCATCGCCTCCACGGGAGGCACCGGCATCCCCCTGTTTTTGCGCACCCTCGCCCTGCGCGCCGCCCTGCTCGCCACGGTCATGAGCGCCACCGCCGGAGGCACCCTCGTTCTTGCTGGATACCAGGTTGTCTATGCCACCTGGTCGTTTGCCCTCAATATCCTCGATGCGGCGGCCATTGCAGGCCAGACCCTTGTGGGTGCTGAGCTGGGGGCGCACAGGTTCGACCGCGCCCGCGCCATTACGCGCGCAACCGCCCGCTTTGGTCTTACGGCTGGGGCCGTGATGGGTCTCTGCTTCATCGTGGCGGCGCTTACGGTGCCGCAGCTCTTCTCCCCCAACCCCCAGATTCAGCAGCTTGCGACAATCGGGATGATCGCGGTGGGCCTGGGCCTGCCCCTCCAGGGCTGGATGTGGGCGCTCGACGGGATTCTCATCGGCGCGGGTGACTTTCGCTACCTTTCGGTAACGATGGCCCTTGTGGCCGCCGTCCACGTGGCGGCCACAGCCGTGCTCGTACTGCTTATCATGCCTGTACTGCCCAATGAAGCCGTCATCACCGTGGCGGTGTGGCTGATCTTCGACCTCGTACTCATGGGTGGCCGGGGTATCGCCAACGGCCTGCGTGCCCGTTCAGACGCTTGGATGAAAGACTGAAACTTACAACGTTGGACCCGGCACCCCTTCTAGGTCTGCCGGGGCACAGGAGACAGCGAGCCAGGAGGCGACTGCGTTACACCTCATGCATGGGAGCTGAGGCACACAGGCCGCCTACTCCCCCTTGACCTTGCGGGCAATGCGATCGGCCACCGATACGTCTTCGCGGCGATCCTTGCCCCAAAACACCACAGCAATCATGCCTGGACCCACATGACTGCCGATAACCGGCCCAATCACGCTGTCCAAGAAGAGTACGCCCTCATCTTCCTTGGCGATAGCCTCGTGCAGGCGCTCCACGTCCTTAGGACAGTCGGCATGGCCAGTGACCACGCAGCTGGACGGCGCGTCCTTGGCCGCGCGCGAGGCGTAGTACTCAGCGAGCTGCTTGATGCCCTTTTTGCGACCACGCGCCACGCCCTTGAGGACAAGCGTGCCGTCGATACCGATGGTGAGCAGGGGTTTCACATCCAGCTTGGCACCGGCATAGGCCACCGTGTCAGGGATGCGCCCGCCCCGGCGCAGGGCATCTAAATCGTCCACCATGAAAAGCGCGTTCACGTAGTTGCGCGCCTCTTCGGCCCAGGCCACCAGCTCAACAGCTGATAATCCCTTATCACGCTGGCGCAAGGCCTCGTAGACCAACAGCGCCTCAGCAATGCTGGCAAGGCGCGTATCAACGATGTGCAGCTCCAGGTCAGGATAGGTTTCCTTCAGCTGATCGCGCACGAGCAAGGCCACGTTGTAGCTGCCGGAAAGCTGGGAGGAAAAGCTCAGATACACCGTGGGCACGCCGCTTTCGGCGGCCTTGGTAAAGGCCTCAGCATAAGCCGCCACCGACACCTGGGCGGTCGTAGGCTGCTCACCTGCACGCATGCGAGCATAAAAGTCCTTGTCAGACATGGTCTGACCCAGGTCGTCAAGGTGCTCCTCGTCGCCGAAGAGAAAGGGAAATTTAACGAGCGACACCCCTTCGCGGTCTACCACTGAGAAGGGTAGATCGCAACAGGAATCGACGATGAGGTTGCACATGGCTGTCATGTACAAAGACTCCTTTCCAAACGCCCTAGGCGGGCTCTAGACAGTTGCTACGAGAGACGAGACGCGATGCGTAAACTTACCTTTCAGCGGATGCTCGCAGCGATACGCAATACCCATGGCCGGGCCAACATGTATACCTATCACGGGGCTGACCGGCTGGACAGGCACCGTGCGCCCCACGAAGGGCTCGATCACCTCACGCGCCCAGGCTCGCGCCTTTTCGGGCTGACCGATGTAGTGCACCATCACCTCCACGAGCTTGCTGTGCTCCACGTCCTCCTTGAAACGCTCGACGATGGCGGCCAGGGCTTTTTTCTGGGTGCGCACCTTGGCTACATCAACGGGCGAGCCATCGCGCACGGTGAGGACGGGGGCTAGCTTGACGAGGTTGCCCAGCAGGGCCTTAGCTCCGCCAATGCGCCCGCCCTTTTGCAGATACACCAAGCTTTCCGGCGAGAAGAGAAAGCGCGAACGCTCCACGGCGTCACAGGCTGCGCGCACGCATTGGTCAAGCGTTTTGCCCGCACGGTTGGCCCGGGCGGCCTCCAACACCGCGAAGGCCTGGTCGTATCCGGCCGAGGCCGAATCCACAATCGCAGCGCGAAAATTGATGCTGCGAGCCTTTACCGCACGAGCGGCGCGCACGGCCCCATCGAAGGTACCCGAAAGCTTGGAGGACAAAAACACGCCCAGCACCTCATCACCTGCCTGAGCAGCGCGCTCAAAAATATCCTCAAACACATGCTGGGAGGGCTGGGAGGACGTGGGTAGATGATCAATCAATGACGGGAGGCGGTCATAAAACGATGACGTAGCATCCATCCTGTCCGGTATCTCCTTGCCATCCTCATTGATATACAGGGAGATGATGTGAACCCCTTCGGCCGCGACGACGTCATCAGGCAGAGAAGAGGCCGAGTCGGTAATGATTCTAATCATAGGGTTTCTCGCTTTTCCGGGAACGAACATTCGGGCCATTGTATCGCAAAGGACAAAGACGCTCAGTGCGCTCAGCGAATACCACGGCTTCCACGCAGGCCGGAGGCCATGTTCATACGACGCTTCCATAGCCCCTCCTCAAGCCCCACGGGATAGGAATGAGGGTTGAAGAGACGCTTTTGAGATTCATCGAGGCGCGCCAAGCCCTGGGCGGTCCGCTTGCGCGCCGCCAGTGCACTGCGGTCATCGGCTGCCAAAACCGATACTCCCCTGCGAGCCAGGGGGGCCAGCAGGGTCTCGTATTCTAAATCCCCCAGCGCCTTTTGACGCAGGATGTCAGCGGGATCCACAATGATACCAGCCTCGTTGACCGGCTGATGGATGTCAAAGACCATATCGCCCGCCAGCGTACCCTTGGCGCTACGGTAACGGCGCACATCCAAAACACCGGGAATGGAGAGCTTGGCCGACTGTTCGGACACCTTAAGCCTGCCTTCCCAGGTGTCACACGAGGCACGCGTGGCCGAAAGCTTATAGACTCCGCCCAGGGCCGGCTGGTCATAGGCGCAGGCCAGCTTGGTACCCACACCCCAGGAGGTCACCGGCGCGCCCTGGGAGCGGATGGAGTTGATGGTGTATTCATCCAGATCATTCGATAGCACAATCCCACAGCTATACAGACCTGCGGCATCAAGGCGGTCGCGGGCGTAGCGGGCAAGCCAGGCCAAATCGCCCGAGTCAATGCGGATGCCCACCAGGTGTTCACCGCGCTCTTCCATCTCAAGACCCACGGTGATGGCGTTTTCGATGCCCTGCTTCACGTCGTAGGTGTCCACCAGCAGCACACAGTTTTTGGGAGCGATGCGGGCAAAGGCGCGGAAGGCCTCCAACTCGCTGTCAAAGGCCATGACCCAGGAATGCGCATGCGTGCCCGACACCGGCAGGTCAAACATCTTGCCGGCTAACACATTGGAGGTCGAGGAGCAGCCGCCCACCACCGCAGCGCGGCTGGCCCACAGCGACCCACCCGCTCCCTGAGCGCGGCGCAGGCCAAACTCAGCCACGGGAGCCTTGGCCGCCGCGCAGATCCGCGCGGCCTTGGTGGCGATGAGCGTCTGGAAGTTCACGCAATTGAGGAGGGCCGTCTCCAAAAGCTGGCATTGCATGATGGGGCCTGCCACGCGCACGAGCGGCTCCATCGGAAACACCGTCGTGCCCTCGCGCACCGCATCCACATCCACCGTAAGACGCAGGTCAGCCAAATAATCCAAAAACGCGCGCTGAAAGAGCGCTCCGCCACCCGGGGCCTCAAGGGAGGCCAAATACGCAATGTCGTCGTCGGTGAAGCGAAAGGCATCAATCATCTCGGCGAGCTGGGCCATGCCACAGGCCACCGCAAAGCCCCCCCGAAACGGCACCTCACGAAAGTACATAGTGAAGCAGGCTTCTTCGGCCGTTTTACCCTCGGCCCAGTAGCCCTGGGCCATGGTGAGCTGGTAGAGATCGGTGAGCAGCGCATACGAAAGCGATTCTGTCTCAGCTTGGACAGGACGCTTGGAAGGCACCGCTTTGTTAAGCATCATGCTTCCACCCTCGTCTTCCGAAGGGCTTGCCGCACCCCAGTCCACCGGCTTGCCTGAGTCTGCCATCGTCCTTCCCTTCCCCGTGATTGCCGGCCCCAAGCCGGGTTGTTCCCGCGTTCATGCCGTCAACATGGCTGTTCTGCGCCGTGCAAGCGCGTCGCCGTATCCTCGTGCGCTGCTGTCGCGCTCGCGTCCGCCAGCCTACGCATCCGCCAGCGCAAATCCTTGTGTCCTTGCTGCCAGCGCATCCCTTGCTTACCGTGTTTCGTCTTGGCGTGTCTCACCCGTTGCCCGGTGGGTACGCCTGCGCGCCCTGCGATGCTCGGTGCCCTGAGAGCGCTGCTGATCATGGGCGGAACTATGGGAAGAGTGCTGGCGACTAGAACTATCAGGGGAGTACGACAAACCCGAGCTGTTCTGGCCCGGACGACGCGTGCGGCGCGACTCATCGCGCTTCGGCTTGCTCCCGCCCTGGCCTTGGGCGCGCTGCTTGGGCTTGTTCTGGCTGTACTGGCTGTAGGAACCGCCCTTGCGCTTCGAGGCGCTTTTGCCCTGGCCCTTCTTGACGGACGCTTGGGGCATATGATCCTGGGCGAATTCGTCCAAGGCAGCCTGGAAGGTGGCGCTTGGCTGGCTGGGGTGGCCGGAGTGACTGCGCCGCTTGCGCCCCTGACGCTTGCGACCATCATCAGCAAGCCGAGCCTGCCCCTTGCTCTTCTTGGATTCAGGTGTGACAGCACGGCGCGTCATCGGTTTGTCGGCCAGCTTGTCCGAGCCAGTAAACACCGAGGTGACCAGGTTTTCGGCCACCGCACGCCCGGGGGCATTGCGGTTGGCACACGCTTCAAACACCTCTTGAGACACCACACCCGGCCTGCCCGTCTTGGGGTCAATATCCATATCGGCAACCGGCACCTTCACGCGCGTATCCTCCACCATGAGGGTAACCGTCTCGCGCGGCACATTGATGTCGCACACCTTGGCACAGCCGCCGGGAATAGACACCGTGGCGTTGAGCTTGGGACAGCGGCTCTTGAACTCTTTGTAGGCATCGGCCTCATAGCGCAGACAGCACATCAGGCGCCCGCAGGCACCCGAAATCTTCTGGGGATTGAGGGAGAGATCTTGATCTTTAGCCATGCGGATGGACACGGGGTTGAATTCGCCCCCCAAACGCTTACAGCACAACTCTTGACCGCAGTGACCAAAGCCACCCACGATGCGAGCCTCATCGCGCACGCCGATCTGGCGCATATCAATCCGCTTGTGAAAGCGCGCAGCCAAGGCGCGCACCAGTTCGCGAAAATCCACGCGCTTCTCGGCCTCAAAATAAAACACCGCCTTGTCGCCATCAAAAAGAAACTCCACCGCCACGGGGTGCATGTCCAGGCCTTTTTCGCTCACCATCTGCTTAAAGACGGGCAGCGCATCGCGGGCGGCCTGTTGGGCCTCTTGCCAGCGGCACACATCCTCGGATGTGGCCTTGCGGATGACGGGTTTGAGCGGGCTTTTGAGTTTTTCCAGATCCTCCTCATCAACCTCCTTGGTGTCCTGTTCAGCGGTGCCGTACTCAAGGCCGCGTTCGGTTTTTACGATGAGGGAATCGCCCTGGGAAAATTCGACATCGCCGGGATCGAACCAGAGGATTTTGGGGTTATAGGTCAGCCTGACAGGGGCGACGCTGGGCATAGAGTACCTCTCTTATCTCGAAAAGCATAGCTTCGATAGTCGTTTGTGGAGAGACATTATACGAGATGGCAGCGTCGGCCGCGCAGGCGCACTCATAAGCCCTCCATACGCGGGCCAAGCTGGTATACGCGGCTGCATCACACACCGCCTCGGCCACATCCACGTTCACAATCAGCTCGGGAGTGCCCGCACACACCATCGAGATGTCGCGCAGCCAACTGCGCACCACGGAGGTCATCTCCTGCAAAAGATCAAGGGATGCCTGGGTGAGAGCACGCTTGTGGCGGGCTTCCAGGGTGCGCAGGGCTGATTTTTGGAGAAACTCGCCGTGCTCGGCCAGGACGCGCTCCTGCTCGCGGCGCACTGCGTCCAAAGGAGCCTTGGACGCGAGCACGATATCGTGTGCGTACATGAGAATATCCAGATCATCGGCGCGCACGAGGGATGAGAGGGCAAAAAGCACCTTGGAGCGAAACTGGCGGCGCTCGCTGGATCGGACAAAGGCCGCCGCCTTGGTCATAGACCCACCGCTTGCCTCAATAGCGATGCGAGCCTCCGGCAGGCTGCAGCCGGTGTTTTGCACCACAATGCCCGCCGCCTCACTGGGCGGGATATGACGAAAAGCTACCACCTGGCAGCGCGAGACAAGGGTGGGAAGTACGCTTTCGCGGGTGCGGCCGAGCAGGATAATAACCACGTCATGCGGGGGTTCCTCCAGCGTCTTGAGAAAGGCATTGGCCGCAGCTGTGCCCAAAAGGTCGACGCGATCAATGATATAGACCTTACGCTGGGCGCGGATTGGGGCCAGGCTCACGTCGGTGGCCACCTCGCGAATCTGCTCCACCACGTATCCCTTGGCCCCCTCGGGAGAAAGATAGTGCACGTCGGGGTGACTTTGGCGGGCAATCTGGGAGCAGGAGGTGCGCTCACAGCCCTCGCAGGATGCACAAGGATCGGTGGGGCACAAAAGCGCACGGGCAAAGGCAAAGGCAGCAAGCGTCTTATTGGAACCAGCCGAGCCGGTAAACAAATAGGCGTGGCTCACGCGGCCACTCTTGATGGTGGCACGCAGAAAGGCCCGCACCTGCGGCTGACCCACAATACACTCAAAGACATCGGCCATCAGTGGTCTTCCTCAGGCGTGACATCGAAGTGTTTCAGGGCCTGAGCAAGCTCGGGAAGCAGGTCGGCTACGGCGGCAACCACCTGGGAAAAGGTTTCTTCCCGTGAGCCTTTTGACTCCACAATGCGCATGCGATGAGGCTCTTTTTGGGCCATGCTGGCAAAGGCCTGGGCCACCCGCTCGTGAAAGGCCTCGCCCGCTGCCTCCAGCCGGTCAAGCTCGGCGCGCTGGGCAGCACGTGTGAGACCAACAGCGGCACTGGGAGCACTCATGATGATAGTTCGGTGAGGCGAGAGATTTTGACAGGCAAGGGCGTTGGCACGGGCGACGACCGTGGCGTCAAGACCTCGGCCCCAGGCCTGATAGGCCACGGTGGAGTCGGTGAAGCGATCACACAGCACCACCGCACCGCGCTCCAGAGCCGGGCAAATGACCTGGGACACCAACTGAGCGCGGGCCGCCTCGTAGATGAACAGCTCGCATAGATCGGCCATCTCATCCTTGGCGGGATCGAGCACCAAAGCGCGCAGCTGCTCGCCAATGGCCGTGCCGCCCGGCTCACGCAGGCACACGACCTCGCGCCCCGTCTGCTCAATGAGGCGGGCAAGCAGACTCAGGTGGGTGTATTTGCCCGAGCCCTCGCCGCCTTCAAAGGTGATGAAAATGCCTGGGTGAGTCTGTGGTGCGGCTTGTTCGTTAGTGCAGGTCATAGATAGATTCTCCGCGCGTATCGAGTCCTACAAACACGGGAAAGGCGCGCACCTCGATACGGCGCAGCGCCTCGGTTCCCAAATCATCATAGGCCACTACCTGGCCTGCCATCACGCACTGGGACAGAAGCGCTGCCGCCCCGCCCGTCGTGACGAAATAGACTGATCCCGTCTCCTGGCAGGCCTGGGCGACCTCTCTTGAGCGCCCGCCCTTGCCCACGCTGGCCACAAGCCCTGCGCGATAAAGCGCAGGTGTGGCAAAGTCCATGCGCGAGGCGGTAGTAGGCCCTACCGATCCAAAGGGACGGCCAGCCGCAGGCGGGGTGGGCCCGGCATAAAAGATGGTGGAGCCCACAAGCCCATAGGGCAGCGCGCCCTGTTCCTCCAGTTCAGAGAGCAGACGCAGATGGCCCGCATCGCGCAGCATGTGCATCGGGCCACTGAGTGTGCAAGCATCTCCTGCCCGCAAGCCCGCCACAAGCTCTCTGCTTAAGGGGAGCTTAAGATCGATAATCTCCGCCATCTAGTCCCCTCCTGTCAGCTCTATGGTCACACGGCGCATGGCCGAGCAGCCCATATTGATTGCAAGCGGCAAAGCGGCGATGTGACAGGGTGCTGTGTTCACGTGGACGGCCAAAGCAAGCGTCTTGCCGCCCAGGGCTCCCGGTCCCAGACCTGTGGCGTTCACCTCATCCAGCAGCTCCCGCTCAAACTGCGCCACCCGAGGATCAGCCGCCACGCTGCCCACGGGGCGCATAAGGGCCGATTTGGCCAGGCGCGCCACCGAATCGAAGGTACCGCCCACGCCGATGCCGATGACAAGCGGCGGACAGGCGTTGGCCGCCTTGGTGCGCACGCAGTCCATAACCTCGGCCATCACGCCACGCCGGCCCGCCCCTGGCGTGAGCATGGTCACGCGCGAGGCGTTGTCCGAGCCGCCGCCCTTGAGCAGCAGGTGCAGGCGCGCGCCGGGCCTGGTCACACAATGAATCTCAGTGAAGGCCGGGGTATTATCACCTGTGTTCGTGCGATCCACCAAGGCATCGCGTACCACGCTCGCGCGCAGCCGAGCCTCGGCATAGGCCTGGGCCACAGCTGCATCCACCTCGGAAAACACGTTGCCCGAGATGGAAACATCGGGACCTGCCTCCAAACACACCCACACGGTGCCTGTATCCTGGCACAGCGGCACCGCATCGCGAGCAGCAATGCGGGCATTTTCGAGCAGGTTATCCAGCACCACCGCGCCCCGCGTGGCCCCCTCTTCTTGGCGCGCCCGAGCAAGCGCCTCATGCACATCACTTGGCAACACACAGGCAATGCGCGGTATGGCCTCGTAGACCGCGCGTGCCACCTGCCCTTTCATGATAGTCGTCATAATCGCCCGTCTATCCTCCGCACTGAACGCCCGCCCTTCCCGCATGCGGACATCCGCCTGTTCGTCTTTTATGTCGGACGCTTCCCTGATGCAGCCCGCTTATGATCCTTCGTGCGCTGAAAGCCTCATCTTCTTCACGTGACAAACCCGGCACTCACGCCGTTGGAGCCTTGCGAAGAGTTGATTATACGTGCACCGCCGCGAAGCGCAGCTCCTCAAGCGTCATATTCCAGCCCTCATCCAGGCAAAGGCCCGCCGAACACAGGTCGTTAATTACCCGCCGACCCCTCCCACTACTCAAGCGCTCACAAGTCAAGACGCAGCAAGGCCCTTCCCCACCGCCGCTTTCACAGCGAGGAAAAGGGCCTTGTCACCCATTATCGTATGCACAAGCTGTAGTCCCACACCCGCTCTTGCCGCCGCACGCGCGCAGCCCCACAGGTGAAGACAGCCATCTTACAAAGCGCTTACTTGAAGAAGCCCTCGTAGTTGTGCATCTTCAGCTGGCTCTCAATCTTGCTCATGGTATCCAAGGCCACGCCAATCATGATGAGGATGGATGTGCCACCCAGGGCCTGGATGAGCTGGTTGTTCGTAAAGCTGAACAGGATTGAGGGAATCACTGCCACAAGCGCGATATACAAACCGCCCGGCAGCGTGATACGGTTGATCACGTTTTTGATGTACTGCGTGGTGGCCGAACCAGGACGCACGCCAGGGATAAAGCCGCCCTGCTTGCGCAGGTTGTCGCTGGTCTCCTCCGGATTGAACACCATGGAGGTGTAGAAGTAGGCAAAAAACACCACCAAGAGCAGGGTCAAAATCCAGTTGATCCAGCCGGAGCTGATGGCATCAGCCACCGTGGTAAGCCATCCCACGTTGAAGATAGCCGCAAGCTGAGCCGGGAAATACAGCAGGCAGCTGGCAAAGATGATGGGGATAACGCCCGCCGCGTTCACCTTGAGCGGGATGTAGGTGCTCTGGCCGCCCGTCATCTTGCGCCCCTGAATCCGCTTGGCATAGTTCACCGGGATGCGGCGCTGCGCACGCTCCATGAAGATGATGGCGGGAATGCACACAAGCACCACCAGCACAATCCCCACCGTGATGGCAACGCCCAAGGCCAGAGTGTCAGACACGGTGACGCTGGAGAAGATGGCTGAGGGCACCTGTGACACGATCGAGGTGAAGATGATGAGCGACATACCATTGCCCACGCCGCGCTGGGTAATCAGCTCGCCCATCCACATGATGAGCGCCGTGCCGGTGACCAGCGAGAACACCACCACAACGTTGGTGAGCATCTCGGGTACCTCACTGGAGAACTCCACGCCATAGGTGCTGCTCTTAAAGAGGAACAGATAACCGATGGCGTTGATGAGGCCCAAGCCCAGGGTCAGAAAGCGCGTGACCTGGGTGATCTTGCGCCGCCCGGTCTCACCCTCGCGCGCCCAGCGACCCACAGCAGGGATGACCCCCTGCATGAGCTGCATGATGATTGACGAGGTGATATAGGGCATGATGCCCAGCGAGAACACCGAGAAGTTGGAGAGCGCGCCACCCGTGAACAAATCCAGCATAATCATGGACGCGCCACTGTCAGTAAACGCGTCGGCAAACTCGCTGAAGGGGATGCCCGGCACGGGGATGCCCGCGCCCAGGCGATACAGGGCCAAAATACCCAGGGTGAACAGAAGCTTCTTGCGAAGGTCAGGGACCTTGAAGGCTTCGATAATCGACGTTAGCAAGGCTGCTCGACCTTTCCTCCGGCCGCTTCAATCTTCGCTGCGGCGCTCGCTGACACCTTATCCACCTTAACGGTCAAGGCCTTGGTGATCTCGCCATCGCCTAAAACCTTCACCAGCACATCCACGTTCTTGATGATGCCCTTGGCAACAAGGCTCTCGTGATCGACCGTGTCGCCTGCCTCAAACTTCAACTCCAGGCGCGACACGTTCACGGGAGCGTACTCCACACGGTTGGGATTGCGAAAACCCGGCAGTTTGGGCAGACGCATGGTGAGCGGCGTCTGACCGCCCTCAAAGCCAATACCCTTGCCGCCACCCGCACGGGACTTCTGGCCATTCATGCCGCGCCCGGCGGTCTTGCCGTAGCCCGAGCCATTGCCGCGACCCACGCGCTTGCGCTTCTTGGTGGATCCTTTCGCGGGAACGAGGTCTTTGAGTTCCATTGCTTTCCTTTCGCTGTTATCAACGGGGCGCACCCCGCCTCAGCCGGCAGCTCGCTCGCCGGCCAACTCTGCTCATATGCCTGCGCCCAGGCCGCATAGGCCTGAGCGCTTGCCTCATATCTAGTCTTCCACGACCTCGACGAGGTGCTTGACCTTATTAATCATGCCGCGCACGGAGGGGTTGTCCACCTGATCCACCGTACGGCCAATCTTGCCCAGACCCAGCGCCTTGAGCGTCTTGCCCTGGTAGGCCTTACGCCCAATGGCCGAGCGAACCTGGGTGATGTGGAGCGTCTTTTTAACCTCTGCCATGGCTTAGGCCTCCTTCTTTGTGGACCAGCCATAGATCTCGGCAACGCTTTTGTTGCGGCGCGCAGCCACCTCGTTGGCGCTGGAGAGGCCCTTGAGGCCCTCAGCAGCAGCCTTCACGATGTTCATGGCGTTGTCCGATCCCAGCGACTTGCCAAACACATTCTCAATACCGGCAAGCTCCATGAGAGCGCGCACCGGACCACCAGCAATCACGCCGGTACCGGGGGCAGCCGGCTTCAAAAACACGCGGCCCGCGCCAAACTCGCCCATGATCTCGTGCGGCAGGGTCTTGCCCTCAGTCAGCGGCACGGCAAACATGTTCTTCTTGGCATCTTCCACGCCCTGTTTGATGGCGATAGGCACTTCCTGGCTCTTGCCCATGCCCACGCCCACATGCCCGTTGCCATCGCCCACGACCACGAGCGCGGTCAGCGCAAAACGGCGACCGCCCTTGACAACCTTGGACACGCGGTTGATGTAGACCACGCGCTCCTGAAGCTCGGGAGCGGCCTGTTTCTTTTCTTCTTTACGAGGAGCCATAGGTCCCTTTCCCTCCTAGAACTTCAGACCGGCCTCACGGGCGCCATCAGCCAAGGCCTTGACGCGACCGTGATACAGGTTGCCGCCGCGATCGAACACAATCTCGGTGATGCCGGCCGCCAGGGCCTTTTCGCCCACGAGCTTGCCAAAGACGGAGGCACCTTCCACATTGGCCCCCGACTTGCCGGTAGCCTTGAAGTCGGGACCAAGCGTGCTCATGCCGAGCAGGGTCTTGCCCGCCTTATCATCCACAAACTGCACGTAGATGTTGGAGTTGTGACGCGTGACGCACAGGCGCGGACGCGCAGCCGTGCCAGAAACCTTGCCACGAACGCGACGGTGGCGACGCGCAAGGGCGGCTTGCTTTTTAATGAGTCGTTTCATCGTATGTTCCCTTCACGCCAAAATGTCGCTACTTATCGCCCTTGCCGGACTTGCCGACCTTGCGACGGACGCGCTCGCCCTCGTAGCGGATACCCTTGCCCTTGTACGGCTCGGGCTTGCGCCACTTGCGGATGATGGCAGCGACCTCGCCCACCTGCTGCTTGTCGATTCCTACGACCGTGATGTGGGTTTGGTCTGGCACCTCGAAGGTGATGCCTGCGGGGGGCTCTACCACCACGGGATGGGAATAACCCAGCTGCAGCTCCAGATTGCTGCCCTTGAGCAGGGCGCGATAGCCCACGCCCACCAGCTCAAGCTTTTTCTGGAAGCCAGATGACACACCCTCCACCATGTTGGCAATCAGGGTGCGTGTCAGGCCATGATAGCTTTTGGCCTGGCGGGAGTCGTCGGGACGGCTGACCTGAATCTGGCCGTTTTCGCACGCGACGCTCATCAGCTCGTTGAAGTCGTAGTCAAGAGTACCCTTGGGGCCTTTGACCTGGATGTGCTTGCCCTCAATGGACACCTCTACCCCGGCAGGAACCGGAATAGGCTGCTTGCCGATACGAGACATGCCTTGCTCCTTTCCTACCAGATGTAGGCGATTACTTCGCCGCCGATACCGGCCTTGCGCGCATCGCGGTCAGTCATGATGCCCTTGGACGTGGACACCACGGCGGTGCCCAGGCCGCCTAGCACGCGAGGCAGCTCGTCTTTACCGGCATAAATGCGCAGGCCGGGCTTGGAAATGCGCTTGATACCGCGAATCACACGCTCCTTTTTCTCACCGTATTTGAGGGTGATTTCAAGAATGTCGCGCGGCTGGTTGGGGATGATCTCGAAGCCCTGGACATAGCCCTCCTCGGCCATGATGCGGGCGATTTCGGCAAGCTTTTTGGATGACGGCATGGAAACCGTGGCCTTGCCGGCAGAGTTAGCATTACGCACACGCGTAAGCATGTCTGCGATAGGATCGGTCATCGTCATGGGTGTTCTCCTTTGGTTCAAGATGAGCACAGCCGGAGGTACGCAATAACGCCCGTAGCGCGTGCGCCTTACCGGCCGGCACGGGGGCGGCCCAGACCTACCAGGAGGCCTTGGTCACGCCGGGCAGTTCGCCTTTATTG
>CAYTIS010000030.1:2015-14969 GCA_964438035.1 uncultured Slackia sp. | reverse complement strand
CCAGTGAATAATCTCAGCGGACAGATTTTTAGCCTACAGCGTGCGCAGTGCGTCTACGAGGGCGGTCTTGGACTCGGTTTGAGCATCCTTCATCTTGATAATCTTGGCGGGCACACCGGCCACCACAGCCCCGGCAGGCACGTCACGTACCACGACGGCTCCGGCAGCCACCACCGCACCCTCGCCCACGCGCACACCTTCGAGCACCACCGCGTTAGCGCCTATCATCACGTTGTCCTCGATAATCACCGGTGTGGCGCTAGCTGGCTCAATCACCCCAGCCAGTACGCTACCCGCACCGATGTGGCAATTCTTACCCACCGTGGCGCGCCCGCCTAGCACGCAGCCCATATCGATCATGGTGCCCTCGCCGATAACCGCGCCAATATTAATCACGGCACCCATCATGATGACGGCGTTGTTACCAATCTCTACCTGATCGCGGATAATCGCACCGGGCTCAATGCGCGCGTTCACGCCCTTCATGTCCAGGAGGGGTACGGCCGAGTTGCGGCAGTCGTTTTCGACTTCGTAGTAGTCAATGTGGTCAGCCCACTTTTCGAGCACCGGCTTGAGATCGGCCCAGTCGCCAAACACGATCTTGCCCTTACGACCGCCAAACACTTTCACTGGACCTTTTGTCGCATGGGCGACGTAGTCAATCCGCTGGCCCGGTTTCTCACGGATGTAAAGCTTAACCGGGGTTTTCTTCTCTGAGGTGGCGATGAAGTTGATAATTTCTTCTGCATTCATAGGGAAATCCTTTCTGTCAGTGAAGGGGTGGGCAGCATGCCGGGTAGTGTGCTTAGGTAAACATGAGCTGGTCGAAGGTGTAGAAGCCGGGCTCCTTTTTCACGAGCTTTTTAGCTGCCGCCAGCGCGCCTGCCGCAAAAATTCTCCTGCTTGATGCGCGGTGGGTGAGCGTCACCTCTTCATCCGGGCCGAAGAAGTGCACTTCATGCAGGCCCGCCACCGTGCCCCCGCGCAAGGCGTGTACGCCAATCTCGCGCGCAGGTCGCGCACCCACGAATCCCTCGCGTCCGTGGGCCACCGAGTAGCTACTTTCGGGATCCACCGCCGCAAGCAATAGATTGGCCGTGCCACTAGGCGCGTCCACCTTCTGGTTGTGGTGTGTCTCCACAATCTCGATGTCGAAGCCCTCAAGAGCCTGGGATGCCTGAGCTGCCAGGCGGCGCAGCACCGCTACCCCCAGCGAGTAGTTGGCACTGTGGATAACCGGCACTCTCTCTCCTAAAGCGCGCAGCCGGGCCATGTCGTCCTCATCAAAGCCGGTGGTGCCGCTTACGAGAGCGGTTCCCGTGCGTACTACATAGGCTTCTACGAGCGAAATCATTTTCTTATTGGAAAAATCAATCGCCATGTCAGCCGCAGGTGTAGTTTCCACAAGCTCGTCTTTGGTGTCGCCACTGATTATCCCTGCCACCTCCATGGCCGGGTCAGTCTCCACCATCTCACGCACAGTCACGCCCATGCGCCCCGCGCCGATTATCAAAACCTTCATCACTCACGTCCTCTTCTTGTATTTCTTTGCCTGACCAAGTAGCCGCCGCTTATCGCGACACCGCTTCGCCAAGCACGCAAGCACGCCCTTTGGGCCGCTGTGGCACAAAGGGCGTGGTACCTCGCAGTACCTGCTTGCGTTGCAACGCTACAGTGTCTTCCTCTTGCTCTGCTGTGGAAAAACCTACTCAATCAACCCCAGAGCGCGCATGGATGTTTCAAGGCGTGCCCGACCTGCCTCGGATAGAGGGGCCAGCGGCTGGCGATAAACCGCTTTACTCAGCCCCAGCATCTCCACAGCAGCCTTCACTGGAATGGGGTTGACCTCGCAGAACAACGCGTCGATGAGGTCGATATGCGCCAGCTGCAACTCCCTGGCCCGCTCATAGTCGCCATTCAAAAAGGCATGTGTCATCTCATGCACCTCGTGTGGCATCACGTTGGCCCACACGCTGATGACACCGCGCGCTCCTAGCGACATGAGCGGGACCACCACGTCGTCATTGCCTGCAAACATACAGAAATCGTCGTCCAAATACCGCGCCACCTTAGCAGCATAGCCAACATCGCCCGAGGCCTCCTTGATGCCAAAGGCGTTGGGGTGCTTGGCCAGCCGTTCCACATTGTGCACGCTGATGCCACATCCTGTGCGTCCCGGCACGTTATAGAGTAAGCACGGCACATCCACTGCGTCGAGCACGGTGGTGAAGTGGCGATACATCCCCTCCTCGTTGCTCTTATTGTAGTAGGGTGTGATGAGCAGCAGCCCATCGGCTCCGCGCTTTTGGAAACTGAGACTCTTCTCAAGCATGGTCTCGGTGGAGTTGGAACCGCTCCCCGCAATCACCGGTACGCGCCCAGCCACACGCTGCACTGTGAACTCGCATACCGCATCGTCCTCTTCGTGTGACATCGTGGATGACTCACCTGTGGTGCCCAGCACCAAGATGGCGTCAGTGCCCGATTCCAGATGAAAATCCACCAGACGGCCCAGCGCATCAAAATCAACGCTGCCATCCTCCGCAAACGGGGTGATCAGCGCCACGACCGAACCCTGCAAAGCTTCAAGACTCTTTCCCATGACAATCTTCCTCTCCATTGAATATATATGCGCCCTTCTGCGCCCGCATGCGGGCTTTCCTTATCTTTTTAGGTGCTTTCGGTGCACGTGCAAAATCTGCGTCGCCTGCACGGGGCTCACTCCGTCAAACCCCTTGCACAAGCGACGCCACTACTTTCGTTTGACCAGGCGTTCGTAGGCAGCAAAGCAATCCAGTGTCGCAAAATAATCTGCCGGCTCCTCAGCTCGACGAATGAGCCGCGCCTCGCCGTCCTCGCATAGCAGCACTTCAGCGCTGCGCAGCTTGCCGTTGTAGGTATAGCCCATCGAGTGACCGTGGGCTCCCGTGTCATGAATCACGAGCAAGTCTCCCACCTCGATGTGTGGCAGTGCGCGGTTCACGGCGAACTTGTCGTTGTTTTCGCACAGGCCGCCCACTACGTCGTAGATGTGGTCGCAGGGCTGATCTTCCTTACCTGCCACCGTGATGTGATGGTAGGCCCCGTAGAGCGCCGGGCGCATAAGGTTGGCCGCACAGGCGTCCACCCCGATATAGTCCTTGTAGATATGTTTCTCATGGATGGCGCGTGTGACTAAGCATCCGTGCGGCCCCAGCATAAAGCGCCCCAACTCGGTGTAGATGGCCACATCCCCCATTCCTGCAGGCTCAAGCACCTCTTTGAATACGTGATGTACGCCCTCACCAATCGCGTGTATGTTATTGGCTTGCTCGTTGGGGGCATAGGGAATGCCGATGCCGCCTGACAGATTGATAAACCCAATATGTACACCCGTCTCGTCGCGCAGGCGCACAGCCAGCTTGAAGAGTACCTCGGCGAGTGCGGGGTAGTAGTCATTGGTTACGGTATTGCTGCATAAAAAGGCGTGGATGCCAAAGGTTGTAACCCTCTTGGCCTTAAGGATGCGGAAGGCCTTAAACAGCTGCTCGGTGGTCATGCCGTATTTGGCCTCTCCTGGGTTATCCATGATGCCATTGCTTATCTGAAACAGCCCTCCGGGGTTATAGCGGCAGCTCATGGTTTCGGGAAGCGTTCCAATGATGCGCTCAAGAAAATCGATATGCGTGATGTCGTCCAGGTTGATAATGGCACCGAGCTCTTGGGCCAAGGCGTAGTCAGAAGCAGGCGTTTCATTGGACGAGAACATCAGATCATGCCCGCGTGCCCCACAGGCATCGGCCAGCATAAGCTCCACCCCTGTTGCGCAGTCGCAGCCGCAGCCGTACTCGCGCAGGATATTGATGAGGAAGGGGTTGGGCGTGGCCTTGACCGCAAAATACTCGCGAAAGCCGGGATTCCACGAGAAGGCTTCGCGCAGCTCCTGAGCTGTGCGACGAATACCGGCCTCATCATAGAGATGAAACGGCGTAGGAAACTGGGCCGCAATAGCCTCTAGCTGCTCGTGCGTGGCGAAGGGCTTTTTCTCCATAGCTTCCTCTCCGGGATAGTGCCGCTTAAAGGCGACGCGGGGAGGCTGCGAAGCGGATGGCTCAGCCAGGGAGAACGGCGGGTGCAGTGACCCTTATCCAGGAAGGTTGCTGCGGTTCATATGAAAACGCCAGCAAGGCGGCTGCCCTGCTGGCGTATGATTCACGCATGATCAAGGATGATCCAGCAAGATAGCGCACCTGCGGCTTTCCGCAGACAGTCCTAGGGGTGTTTCCCCCAGGCCCACCCGGCTGCCGTGCCCGACGGCCGAATTCGGCGAGCTTGCCTCTTGTGAACATCATAGCCTGCCAGCTCCGTCCACTGTCATCGCGCCCGCGCCTCTATCGTGGGGTGGACAGTACCGCTCCCATGAGCCTGCGTCAAGGTAAAACCCCCACTCCTGCACAAAAAGCGGCTGACGGCAGGTGGGGTCATTTTTTTTTCGCAACTTTCCAAACTCACTCGGGGGTACTAAGCTTGGCGATCAACTCCAAAAGGCTTTAAACAACCCGAAAAAATTCTGGCATTTTTGGAACACCCAGACTATAATGCAACTATTCTCGCATGAGAATAAAAGCGCGACTAAGCCAACGGGTCGCGCGGCAAGCCTTTCGCCTCCGCCCCGCGTGCACCACCCCCTTCTGTGTGCGGTTCGGAGGCGAATGTTTTAGATGCCAAGGCGTACATCATGCGCGTGGCCTTCAAGCACCATTCTCTTCTTTATCCCGCTCCTCCAGATACTTGGTCATGGAGTAGTGCGCGATGTCGGAACGGTTGATAATGCCTACTAGATGCCCCTTATCGGTGATGGGAATCTTCTTGAGGTGATTTTCGCCCATGATGCGGCACACCTCGCGCAGATCGGTGTGCACGTCCACCGTGAGTACGTTGTGCGCACCAATACTGAGCGCGCTCGCCTGCATAATCAAGCGTGAGCGCTCCTCAAACTCGTCCTTACTGGTGGCAGTGAGCTGGGTAAACAGCACCGGGTCGGTAAAGGTGGTCTTGCGTCGGGCCAGGGCGCGTGCCACATCTCCATCGCTTATAAAACCAATGCTTATCCCTTTGGCATTTTGGATGGGAGCGGCGCTGATGTGCTTTTCCACAAACAGCTTCACGGCATCGTAGACGGTTGCGGTGTCGGGCAGGGTATATACGTCGCGCTTCATGAGGGTCTCAAGCGTGTCACGGTGCTTGCTGTTGGTGTTTACGGTGTCGCCAGGCTTGTTCTTCACGCTCACGATAACAATAATTAGTCCCACCAGGCACAAGAGGGTGCCCACCGCAAAGGCCGCATCTACACCCACAATGCCGGCATGGGTGGCATCAATGCCGCTTTGGGTCATCGCGCTTGATACCAGCGTGGAAATAGACACCAGTGCAGCCGTTCCAAACGAGCCTGCCACCTGGCGAAAGGTGTTATTCACCGAAGTTCCGTGGTTAATAAGAGAGTCGTCCAGTGCGTTTATAGCCCAGGTGTTGATGGGCATATTCACCAGTGCCATCGCAAGGCTGCGCAGGGTGTACATCACGGTCAGCATCACCAGTCCGGTTGAGTCGCCTAGGAAGGCAAAGGTGAGCGTGGCCAAGGTAAGCAGCGCCATGCCTATCAGGCTGAGGGCTCGCGGCCCGTGCCGGTCAAACAGGCGTCCCGCAACGGGTCCCATGGCTCCCATGATGAGGGCACCAGGCAGGATAACCAGGCCAGATGCGGTGGCAGAATACCCCATATACGTCTGCAGGTAGATGGGCATGAGGATGCTGGCTGCAAGGAGCGAACCCTGGACGAGCATGCCGATGACTGTGCCTACCAAAAAGCGGCGGTTGGCAAGCACGCGCACCTGCAGCATGGGCTCGTCCATCGAAAGCTGGCGGCGGAAGAAGAATACCAAAACGACAATGCCGCACAGCGAGATGAGGATATCCACAACACTCACGCCGCCCGATCCAATAGCAGAAAGCCCATAGAGCAGCCCGCCAAAGCCCAGGGTGGACAAAAGAACCGAGGGCTTGTCCAGATGTGCATCAGGCTTGCCGCCACCGATGGAAGGCCCAATAAAGATGATGCTTGCCACCACCACGATGGCCATGAGGATGGCAATGGCGTAGAACAGTACATGGTAGTTATAGACATCAATCACCACACCGGCCACGCTGGGGCCCACGGCCGGAGCAAAGGCAATCACAATACCGAAGATCCCCATAGCCGAGCCGCGGCGCTCGGGCGGGAAGGTGAGCATGAGGGTGGTCATTACCAGCGGCATGCTCACGCCAGCTGCCGCTGCCTGCATGAGGCGGCCCACCAGCAGGATGGGAAAGGTCGGCGCCCACCCAGCAAGCGCACTGCCCGCAGCAAAGACAATCATAGAGAGGGTGAAGAGTGTGCGGGTTTTATAGCGGTCGCTCAGATAGGCAGTGACGGGAATCATGATGGCGTTAACCAGGGTAAACCCGGTGGTGAGCCACTGGGCCACCGAGGCGGTAACGCCGGTTTCTTCCATGATGGAGGGCAGGGCAGGGGTTACCATTGTTTGATTAAGAATGGCAACGAAGGTGCCTGAAATCATCACGACAAGCATCGTGATTTGCTGGTGCGTAAGCTTCATAAAAGCCCCCTTTGTTTTTTGTTGGGCGCCTGGGCCGGGGAGTCGTGTCCGGGCGTCATATGGCGCGGGGGCGCGAAGTTCCGCAGGTCATGCGGCGCAGATACGCGGCTGCAAGAAGTATTAAAAGATGCTGTGCGGCATAAACGAACATCCCGAGTGCGCAGCTGGCGCACGTTGGGCGCTCTAGCGCTTTCAAGCGTCTCGGAGTGTACAGCCAGGTACGAAGGCTCGCCAGGGGAAGGGCGGGAACTATAATAAAGCCTTCACAAACGAGGGCTAAGCGGGATGGAGGGCCGCCCGCCCCGCCCCAGAAAGGGGAGGAAGACGAATGCTGCCGGGAATGCCGCCTTCGGCCGACGAGGTCATTGAGGCCGATGAACACTTCATGTATCGGGCCCTTGACCAGGCTCGTGTCGCCGGGGTTGCAGGCGAGGTGCCCATCGGTGCTGTCGTAGTGTGTGAAGGTCAGGTGATTGTGCAGGCGGGTAACACGCGCGAGCGTGACTGTGACCCCGCTGGGCATGCAGAGCTTGTCGCTATTCGCCAGGCCGCGCGCGAGCTGAGGCGCTGGCGGCTAAGCGACTGTACGGTATATGTGACCTTGGAGCCTTGCATCATGTGCGCGGGTCTCATGCATCAGGCGCGGATTGCGCGCTGCGTCTTTGGCGCGTTTGATTCCAAAGCAGGAGCATTGGGTTCGCTCTATACCGTGCACGACGACGCGCGGCTCAACCACCGCTTTTCTGTGACGGGGGGCGTGCTTGAGCAGGAATGCGCTTCTGTATTGCGCGAGTTTTTTGGCGCGAAGCGCGAGAGCGAACGCGCCTGAGCCGGTTTTCTCGTGGCGATTGGCAGGCGGGTGCACCCGGTGTGCGAGGCCTGGTGAATACTGGGGCGCGAATCAGTCCGCTTCATCGGGAAGAGGAATGCATGAGTCAAACTGTTCGCGTCATCGCCCCCGCCAAGGTGAATCTCTTCTTGTCCATAGGGTCTGTTCAGGCAGATGGCTACCACGCTGCTACCTCGATTTTGCACGCTATCACCCTGCATGACACGCTGACTATGTGTTTTACGCAGGCCGAAGGTGAGGGCTTGGAGGTGGCGGTGAGCTGCCAGGGCGTGGCGGGTATTGAGCCGCCCGATGTGGCTTCATCCGACAATATTGCATACAAGGCCGTTGTGGCCCTGGCCCAGGCCCTGGGCCGTAAGACCGATGAGCGGGTGACCGTCCAGATTACCAAGGCGATTCCTCATGCGGCAGGCTTGGGTGGCGGCTCCTCAGATGCGGCGGCGGCCCTGGTGGGCGCGGCACAGGCCTGGGGGATCGATCCTCTTTCCGACCAGGTGCTGGAGGTGGCCAGGGGGTTGGGGGCTGATGTGCCCTTCTTTTTGTACGGGGGCTGTGCTCGTATGACGGGCAGAGGGGATGTGCTCGAGCGTGCTCTTGAGCCTATGAAGAGGCCGCTCGTTGTGGTACGGCCTGATGTGGGCGTGTCAACGGCGGCGGCGTATCGCGAATTTGACAGGAGGGCTGCGGGGGCAGCCGAAGATCTGGCTCCTTCGGTGGAGGCTGCTGCGGAGGCTGAGCGTGCGGCTAGCACGGCAAAGGCTGCTTCTGAGCTTTTCCTATTCAATAACTTAGCTTTGGCATCGGAGGTGCTGGTGCCTGAACTTGCCCGGGTGCGTACCTGGCTTGCCATGCAGACGGGAGTGGCTAAAAACACTATGGGTGTGCCCCAGGTACTTCTTTCGGGCAGTGGATCGGCGAGTTTTGCTGTGTGCGAGAGCATGGACGCGGCTATCGCGATAGTAGCAGCCGCTAAGCTTGAGGGCTGGTGGGCACGCAGCTGTTCGTTTACCTCCATCGGCGCGCGCGTGCTCGATACATCTGCTGACCTGCGTCGATGAGGCTTAAGGGCGCAGGTACGCGACACAGGGTGGAGGCAGGCGGAATGAATCGATCGGTGTTTTCCTAACCTTTAATATCCCATGCGCCGCAGGTCTTCCTCATCCATGCCAAAGTAGTGGCCTATCTCGTGCACGACGGTTTTGCGCACCTCTTCCACGATGCGCCTGTGTGAGTGAAAGCAGCGCTCATGAGGGCCTTTGAAGATGGTCACCACGTCGGGCATGTCGCCCTTGCCATACCATCCGCCGCGTTGGGTGAGGGCCACGCCCTCGTACAGCCCCAGCATTTCGCCGCCATCTTCTGAGCTGTGACGCAGCTGCTGGGCGGTTGGCTCCTGCTGTATGGTGATCATCACGTTGTCCAGGGCCTCAAGAAAGGCGTCGGGGATGGAATCAAGAGCGTCTTGGACTGCCTGCTCGAATTCTTCGTCGCTCATCGTATACATGACAACTCCGTTTTACCTCGTGTACCAGCCTTTATTATGCTATGTATCAACCCGATTTATCGGTCGAGAATTTCGTTCTGATGGTATTCTTACCGCGTACTCATGCGGTGGCGTGTGCGGGGTGCTTAGGTCTTTGCGGCCCCACCCTCGACCGCCCTGATCACAACAAATGTCCATGGGGGGAGCGTGGTTTTGCAACAGCGCGGCACGCCCCTTGTGCGAGAGAAAGGTACGGCGTGCAAAACAACTCCAATCCTCACCGTTCCGTTAAGGATCGCGCGAGCGGCTCCGACAGCTCGTCTTCGGCTCAGAGTCCGTTTTCGAAACCGTCTTCATCACCATTTTCATGGTTTTTGAAAAAGCCCAAGCAGGAGCAGGCTCCAGCGCCTCAACGTTCTAAAAGCGTTCAAGAATCCCAAGCAGCGCAACAACCTAAAACATCCCAGCAGCCTGCTACACCTACCACATCTCAGCAACTCTCCTCAGCCAGCGTGAGCACATCCCAGCAGGGAGGCACCCAGGCAAACGCGTCCCAGGAGGCTCGTGCGTCCTCGCAGGTCAACGCGTCCAGCCACCCTACTCCGCCCCAGGCTGGCCAGCCTTCTGCATCTCAATCCAGTTCACCTCAGTCTAGCTCTAATAGGCCTCCCCAGGTTAGCAGCTTGCCCGGTGTGTATGTCTCGCCTCAATCCAGGATGTCTTCGCAACCCGGCGCGGCCCCGCAGTCTGGTGATTTCAACAGCATCCCGGCCCACTGGCCGCAGGCTTTTTCGGTTGATATAGCCGCTGCTGAAGCCAGAAAGCTCGGGCAAGGCAAGGCGGTCATTGCGGGTGCTCTGGGTATTTTTTCTATCATCTTTGCCATCCCTATGCCCCTTATGGGCTTTATTTTGGGCCTTATCGCCATCGTTTTGGCCGTCAAGTCCCGCAAGGAGATAGGTCGCGACATCAAGACGACTGTGGGTAAGGTGTGCGGCATCATCAGTGTTGTGATTGCTGTAATTCAGTTCGTTGTGTACGCCGCTATCTTTGCGGTGGGCCTTTCGTCCTTGTATGCCACCTACGATGGTGATTTTGAGACCATTATTGGGGTGATAACGGGGGAGATTCCCTATCAGACTGAAGAAGAACTGGCAGCCCAGGAAGAGAATAAGGCAGAGGTAGTTGAGGTGGTGAGTGCTCAGTTTGACCTGCTGATTAATCAGGATGAGGAGCTGGTAGCCGAGCTTACTGAGCAGATTGAGGATAGCTTTGACGCGTATATGGGTGTGACCCATGAGGCGCTGGGCGTGGATCCCGCCGACTTGGTGCGCTGGATGCTTACCGATCTTACCTACGAGGTGGGCAGCGTGTACGTGTATGACTACGGCGATGGCTACGACGTCACCGCCGACGCATATATAGACGTTGAGTACCGCGATTTCTATGACTTCTTCGTGATCTTCTATGAAAGTATAGAGAATTTGAATGAGACCTATCGAAGTCAGGGTGGTATGACGACCGAGGAGTATGCAGGGCGCGTGAGCGATCTGTATTACGAGGCTATGGAAGAAACTACTACCACTACCTCATACTTCACATACCTTTCACTCACGGAGGTGGACGGCGAATGGGTGGTTGACGAGGAGTCGTGGCAAAGCGCGCTAGACTACATGTTCCTGTTCTACTTTTAAGTGAGCAGCTGATTGTTCAGCAGAGAGGCTTGGATGGATTAAGGGCCAGGGCTATGCCTTGGCCCTCGGCTTTTTACTTGATGTGCCGATATTCCTCCATAAGCGCAGCAAACGCGGGGAGGGCACCTTTGATGGTGGTGCGGCTCACGCAGTAGCCGATGCGAATCCAGCCGCTCACTCCAAAACTGTCACTGGGCACTAACAGCAGCTCATGTTTTTTAGCAGCTTCGGCGAAGGCCTGCGCATCAGGCTCAAGCGCGCGCACCCATAGATAGAAGGCTCCCTGGGGCACAACGCATTCGTAACCCAGATTGGTGAGACCCTGATAGAGAAGATCGCGATTGATACGGTAGGCCTCTACATCACAGGGAGCGTCTACGCAGCGTTCAATCACGGCCTGGAAGAGGCTCGGCGCGCACACAAAGCCCAGCGCCCGCCCGGCGCCGCACACCGCCGCGTATACCGTGCGCGCATCGGTCACAGCAGGTGGCACCAGGATGTAGCCAATGCGCTCACCAGGCAGGCTGAGTGATTTTGAGTAGGAGTAGCACACAATCGTGTTGTCGTAGAGCGAGGGGATGAACGGCACCGTGGTGTCGTCATAGACAATCTCGCGGTAGGGCTCATCGCAGATGAGGTAGATGCAGGTACCCAGCCGCTCTTGTGCTTGGCAGAGCGCGTGCGCCAGGGCCGCCAGATCGGCCTCAGGATAGACGGCGCCGGTGGGGTTGTTGGGCGAGTTCACGATGATACCCTTGGTGCGTGAGGTGATAGCAGCCTCAAGAGCTTGTACGTCCAGCTGAAAATTGTCGGCGCGAGCAGGTACCTCCACATAGGTGCAGCCGGTGGCCTCAATCCATACGCGGTATTCGGGGAAATAGGGCGTCACCACAATGAACTCATCGCCTGGATTACTCAGGGCCTTGATTGTGATGGAAAGTGAGGCTGCCGCACCGGCGGTCATGTATAGGTCATCAGGGGTGTAGGCGGTATTGAAGCGCCGGTTGAGGGAGGTAGCAATGGCTGCGCGCACACCTTGGGTGCCCTGGGCTGCGGTGTAAGCATGGAGCTGTTCGGCGGGTAGGGCTGCAAGTTCCTCGATGGCTTTGCGGACCTGAGGCGGGGCAGGGATGCTGGGGTTGCCCAGGCTAAAATCAAAAACCTTGTCTTCGCCAATTTGGGCTTTGCGGGCCTGGCCGTAGGCAAAAAGCTCACGGATTGCTGAGGGCTCGCTTCCTAGTTCATACATGCGTTGGTTAATCATGGTTGTCCTTACATCGTTTTAATGTGTACATGCGGTTTTTTACCACAGAAGGATGTTCTCTTTGAGACGCAGGTGTCGTGCTCCTTTCTCAAAGATCTTCCCAGATTCCGATCTCAGATGAAGCCTCAAACTATCATTTCATGCTTTCCTCTATTTGAGAGAGAAGTTCTTGCTGGGTGTGAATGTTGAGCTTTTTGTAAATATTCTTCCTATGGGTGTTCACGGTGTTGCGGGATATGAAGAGCTTCCTCTCGATCCATGAAACATCGCGTCCGCGTGCAAGCATTGACAGTATCTCGGTTTCCCTTTTTGTCAGGCCTTTATGTCGGGCAATGTCTTGGCATCGTGCATCTATAGAATCATGGGATAGGCCAAATGAACGCGGCGAAAGGGAAAGAATCGTACGTTCTGGAAGCACGACGGAATAGGTGAGGGAAACCAGCGTAGCGGTGACAAGAACAAGAACCGGAAGAAAGAAAAATTCCAACGATTCACAGGCTTGTGCTGCGAGGAAGCCGAAAAAGAACCCCAGATATTGCATGCTGAAAATGGTTCCAAAGGCACGGCGAGGAGAAATTCGTCCCATGAAAACCACACTCCATGCCAGCATCCATGCGGCAGGTATGACGAGCGCATAGGCAACATAGGAAATGATGTACGAAAGAATCGCATAGTTTTCCAGTAAGCCCAATGAACATACCCCGATCGTTCCGAATACGAACGCGGCACGGTAGAGAAGCTCTACCCGATAGGCCTTGGCCCGATTGATGACCACAACGATACTGACCATCGTTAAGGCTGTGATTCCTGCAACGCAGGTGAACACAAGCCAGAAGAATTCGGAATCAAGAGGATCGTTGCCCCCGAAAATGTTGAAGGTCCAGACAAACTGGAATACGCTGGAAAAGGAGACCAAGGCAAGTGCTATACGCATCATCGCACGAACGGTTTCTCCTTTTGACTCTTCGGATTGCGTGGGCCAGCGATGACCAAGATCATGGGAAGATTCGGATCGTTCCATCTGATGA
>CAYTIS010000030.1:0-1915 GCA_964438035.1 uncultured Slackia sp. | reverse complement strand
CATCTGATGACGCACAAGACACAAAACGGAAGCTAAGGGAAGAACAACCGAGATGAAAGCCCGAAGTATGACCCCCAAAAATGCGATGGGAATGAGAGGGATCCATTGCACGTAAAAGGCGGTACAAATCGGGACGAAGACCCTACGCATATCAAGGCCTGAAACAACCTGACCCCAGGCTAGCGTTAACCGTGCGATGCAATAGCCTACGGCGATGCCTGTGAGCACAGAGGAGAGAGTGACAAGAAGGCTGCCTTCCGTGGTAAACCAGCTCAAAAGCGTTGCCGCAAGGGCAGCAAGGGATCCAAGCACGGAAGCAACCCAAATCCTCGTTAGAGAGAATGTACGGATCAGCAGCAACAACAAAGAGGCGGCTATGGTTGCGCCCAGAAAAACCGGATCGTGAACGACTCCTCCTCCGTAGACCACGTGGTCACGGAGAATCCCTTCGAAACAAAAGAGCATGTTAATCCAAGCAAAAAAGCATGCCATTCCCAGACACAGAAAAACGCTTTCTGAGTTGATTCTATGAAGCAGGAAGGCTGGGGGCAGGCCTTCATCCTTGGAGGACGCATCCTTGTTCCTTGAGTAGATCATATAAATTCACCTGCCGGCGCTCTACCGAAGCGGCGTAGCGTGCCTGTGCGGATCGGGTAAAGCAGCAAAAATTTGCCCCCTTACACCTGCTTAAGCCCCATCCCCTAACAGCAGCACCCGTCTTCTGCCAACAATATCCCCGCAAGGCTTCCCATGAAGGTAAGCCAAGATTGGGGTAAAAATCATACAAAGCGGACGATATCTTACCTCAGCATTGCTTCCTGAAAGCCCTTTAAGCGAGTAAAAGCAGCCTTGATCGGAGCGATCACCATCATAGGGTGAGGACTTTTTGGGCGTTTCACTGCTACGGGGTGGGCCTCCTTTTCGCGTTTCACCATCGCGAAGGAATTGTCATGAATAAAAAATGGAGATATTTTGTCGTCATGCGTCATCCCGTAGATGGGGCACGCAGAGGGATTATGGAGAAAGGGGTAGGAGATGTCAGACATCGACACCAAAAAACAACAGGATTTTGAGGCTTTCTCAAAGCTGCGCGGCCGCATTGAAATAAGCCGCCGCAATTTCTTGCAGGGAGCGGGTATCACTGCAGCGAGCATTGCTGCTGCCGGTGCGCTCGCGGGATGCAGTCCTTCAACGGAAAGCAGTGAAAGCAGCGATGCGAGCACAAGCTCATCGGTTTCGGCAACGGGAAACGAAGGCAAGACCATGGGCGAGGTTCTTGGTGCCGGATGGTTGGGAGATGAGCCTGAGATATCCGATGACGAAATCTCAGAGACGCGCACCGCAGATATCGTCGTATGCGGCGCGGGGCATGCCGGAACTGCCTGTGCGAGAAGGGCGGCCGAGCTCGGAGCCAGCGTCATTCTTATCGATTCGCAGTCCGAAGATACCTTCTCTGCACTGGGAAATGATATCGGGCACCTGAATTCAAGCTGGCAGGTGGATAGGATCGGCATTCCTGAATACGACCCGATCGAGTTCATGAACAACTACCAGATCTATTGCGCGGGTCGTGCTCAACCGACCTTGCTCAGCCGATTTGCCAATAGGTCGGGAGAAGCCTTCGACTGGTTCATTGACGGCTACACCGAGGATGAGAAGGACTCCATCGTTCCGCTGAACTGGCCAGTTGTAGATGGTTACAACTATCAAAAGGGAATGTTTACCTCCTATGTTGGAACCGCGATGTTCTCCGGCGACGTGGGCATGACTGAGGCCTTGCTGCGCAGTCAGACCAAGGCAGTTGAGGCCGGATGCGAGATTTACTTCGACCAGACTGGTGTCAGGCTCGTTCATAGCGATGACGGTACGGAAGTGACCGGCATTATCGCCCAGGATTCAGATGGCAACTACACCC
>CAYTIS010000029.1:0-15534 GCA_964438035.1 uncultured Slackia sp. | reverse complement strand
TCTGTGGGCCGACTCCATCGCCATCAAGGACATGGCCGGCATGCTCACCCCGTATCGTACCGAGCGTTTGGTCAAGGCCCTCAATGCTGAGGTGGGCCTGCCCGTACACGTGCACTGCCATTACGTGGGCGGCATGGCACCCATGAACATCGTCAAGGCTGCTGAGGCCGGTGCCGTCATTGCGGATACGGCCAGCGCCCCGCTTGCCTTTGGCAACAGCCACCCTGCGGTGGAAACCATCGTGGCTGCTCTCCAAGAAAGCCGTTATGATACCGGCTATGACCTGGAACTTTTGTTTGAGATTGCCGACTATTGGGAGGAGGTGCGCAAGCGTGGTCATTACAAGCGCGGCGTGTCCTCACTCACGCATATGAAGGTGTTCTCCCACCAGGTGCCCGGTGGCATGATGTCCAACCTGGTGTCCCAACTCGAAATCCAAAACGCGTCTGACCGCCTGGACGAGGTCATGCAAGAGATTCCGCGCGTGCGTGCCGAGGTGGGCTTCCCGCCGCTTGTTACCCCCATGAGCCAGATCGTGGGCACCCAAGCTGTCATGAACGTACTCACGAGCTCGCGCTGGAGTCTGGTGTCCAAGGAGATGAAGGACTACCTGTGCGGTTACTACGGCAAGACGCCCGGCCCCATCGAGCCTGAGGTGCTCAAGAAGGTGGTGGGCAACGCCGACATCCTGCCGCCCGATGTGGCCCCCGGATCGCTTGCTACCACCACCTACGAGCAGCTGGAGCAAGAGATTGGCGAGCTTGCCACCTGCGAGGAAGACGTGCTCATGTACGCGATGTTCCCCAATGAGGCGCGCACCTTCCTCTCCAAGCATCGCGCCACCGAGACAGTTGATTTCCTGCTGGAGCGTGAATCCAGCCAGACCAAGGAGGACGATTACGTGGACATTAATCAGATTCGTGAACTGGTAAAGGTTGTCGAGGAGTCCGGTGTGGGCGAGATTACCGTCGAGGAGGAGGGGGTACGCATCAGCGTGCGCATGCCCCATGCCACACCTGCTGCCGCCGTGGCTGCGCCTGCCGCTCCTGCAGCCGCCACGCCCGCTGCGGCTGCCGCCCCGGCCCCGGCCTCCGCTGCCGCCGCGCCGTCCCGTCCGGCTCACTGGCTAGAGGTGGCCGCGCCCATGGTGGGCACCTTCTACACCTCGCCGGCCCCGGGCGAGCCTCCCTTTGTCAAGGAGGGTGATGAGGTGGTTGCCGGCCAGACCCTCTGCATCGTGGAGGCCATGAAGCTCATGAACGAGATTGCCGCCCCGGAGATGGGTACCGTACGTGAGGTGTGTCTCCAGGATGCCACCCCGGTGGAGTTTGGTACTCCTCTGTTCTATATTGAGCCGCACGGCCAGGCCGATGCGGGCGAGGGGGAGTAGCGTGTTCAAAAAAATCCTGGTAGCAAATCGCGGTGAGGTTGCTCTGCGCATCATGCGGGCCGCCCGCGAGCTGGGTGTAAGGACGGTGGCTGTGTATTCGGCTGCCGACAAAGATACCCTGCCCGTGCGCTATGCCGATGAGGCCGTGTGCATCGGCCCGGCACCGGCGGGCAAGTCCTACCTCAACATGTCCAACATCATCGCGGCGGCCGTCACTTCGGGCTGCGAAGCCGTGCATCCCGGCTACGGCTTTTTGGCTGAAAACGCCGACTTTGCCCGGGCTTGCGCCGACAATAACCTCGTGTTCATTGGTCCCAGCCCCGAGTGCATCGAGCGCATGGGCAATAAGGCCGCCGCGCGCGAGACCATGGCGGTGTGCGGTGTACCCACGGTGCCTGGTTCCGATGGGGTGGTGACCTCAGTACTTGATGCTCAGGCCTTTGCCAGCCGGGTGGGCTATCCCGTGCTTATCAAGGCATCCGCCGGGGGCGGTGGCAAGGGCATGCGGGCGGTCTTTGGCCCCGAGGATTTGGAGAGCGCCTTCACGGCTGCCCGTGCCGAGGCTCAGGCGGCCTTTGGCAACGGGGATGTGTATCTGGAAAAGCTCGTGCTGCGCCCGCGCCATGTGGAGATCCAGGTTCTGGCCGATGACTTTGGCAATCAGATTGCCCTGTGCGAGCGCGACTGTTCAATCCAGCGGCGCCACCAGAAGCTTTTGGAGGAGGCCCCCTCGCCCGCCCTCGATGCCAAGCTGCGCCGCGACATGGGCGTGGCTGCCGTCAAGGCCGTGCGTGCGGTGGGGTACCGCAATGCCGGAACCATCGAGTTTCTGCTCGACGAGTCGGGCAAGTTCTACTTCATGGAGATGAACACGCGCATTCAGGTGGAGCATCCCGTCACCGAAGAAATTACGGGTGTGGACATCATCAAGGAGCAGCTGCGCATTGCCGCCCACGAGCCGATGAGCTGTGCGGGCCAGGCACCCTTTAGCCCCCGGGGTCATGCCATCGAGTTTCGCATCAATGCGGAGGATCCTGACAACGACTTTCGCCCCTGTCCGGGTACCATCACCCGCTTTGAGGTGCCGGGCGGTCCGGGCGTGCGGGTGGAGACCTACCTGCAGACCGGTGCTACCATCTCGCCGTTTTACGACTCCATGGTGGCCAAGCTCATCGTGTGGGGCAAAGATCGCGAGGAGGCCATCCAGCGCGGGCGGCGTGCCCTTGCCGAGTTTGTGATTGAGGGCATCGCCACCACCATCCCCTTCCACCAAAAGGTGCTTGACACCGAGGTGTTCCGTAAGGGAGAGGCCCGTACCGACTTTATCGAGACTGCGGGACTGTAAGGCTGGAGGGCTGGGGAGATTCCGTCGAAGCCGCCGGCGTCCGAGGGTGCGGTCTGCGTTGCGCTACAATAACCACGCTTCGCGCGGCCGGGCCTTCGTGTCATCGGCTGCTTTTTATGCCGCAGCGGCTTTGTTGCAGGCGGGACAACGGAAGGAATGATCCTCATGAGCGAAGAGTTGTATGTGGACGGCCTGGGCCTCGCCCCTGGCGTCATGGAGACCATCATCGCCATCGCTGCGCGCGATGTGGAGGGTGTGGCCAGTGTGGGTTCCTCCAGCTTCACGGGCATCCGCTCCCGCATTGCTGGCAAGCCGGTGGCCCAGGGTATCGACGTGAGCATGAACGATGCGGCGGGCATTGACGTGGCGGTGCATATCGATGTGTATTACGGCCAGTCCATCCCGCAGGTGGCCGCCGCCGTGCGCCAGGCCGTGGTGGACGCGGTCACCATCCAGGTAGGATTTGCCGTCTCCTCCGTGGATGTGTATGTGGATGGCATCTGCTTTTCTGACTAATTAATTTTCTCATCAGGTCCCATGCCGCCGCCGAGGAATTGTCCCGGCGGCGGCTGTGCGTGGGCCTGCGCAATCCAAAGGAATTGATGGCATGGCCAGACAACACGAGCGCACGCTTGCGCGCCGCAGCGCCCTGGAGGCGCTCTACCTCAGCGAGATACTGGGCGTTTCCGCCGACGCGGTGATTGAGGACAATCTGTTGCCCGACCTGCGCGACGAGGGGCTGCCCGCCGATATGAGGGTGGCTTCGGCAGCAGCGGGGCTGGATACGTATGCCTGCTCGCTTGTGCGGGGGGTGGCTGCGCACCGGGCGAGCATCGACGCGGCCATCAGCGGCTGCTCGCGCAACTGGGCTCTTGACCGTATGCCTGTGGTGGATCGCTGCGTGCTGCGCATCGCTGTCTACGAGATGCGCTACGAGGACAGCGTACCGGTGTCGGTGGCGATCAATGAGGCTGTTGAACTGGCCAAAGAGTTTGGTGGTGAGGATGAGTCCCACCGCTTTGTCAACGGGTTACTGGGTCGCATGGCCAAGGATTTAGAGGCCGAGGGACAGGGCGCAAGTGAGGAGCAGGGCGCAGAGCGTGAGGCGAGCGAACCAGACGCGGCAGATGATACCGGAGAGCAGGTCGCCTTTGGCGGTGCTGGCGAATGGGCCGCAAAACGTGGTGTCGAAGTGCAGGACGAGCCGGGTGGGGACACGTTTCATTCCGCTCCCAACGGTGTTGCCGGTCAAAACAAAGTGAACTAAGAGGGTACTTACGATGGATAGTGCAACCGAGCAAACTTTCACCCAGATTCGCGACCGCCTTGAAGAAATCGCCACTCAGGTGAAGGCCGACGACATGTCCCTCGATACCGCCCTAGATTTGTATGATGAGGCCGTAAAGCTGGGCATGAAGGCTACCGAGATGCTGGAATCCATGAACGATCAGGACTCCACTCACGCCGGCTAAGCAGTCCGCCTAAGGGTATTTCTCTTCGTCGCCGTTCAAAACGGATGGTACGTATCGCCGGGGATGGGTACAATGCGATGCACGCTGTTTTCATGCGGTCTTTCGCGGCGGGTCAGCGCGCCGCTGAACGGAGAAGCTGAACTATGGAACATCGCATTCTTGACGCAATTCAAACGCCCGACCAGATTAAGCTCCTCACCGACGAGGAGCTTCGTATTCTGGCGACAGAAATTCGCGAGCAAATCGTTAAGACAACCTCTCAAACCGGTGGGCACCTGGCCGCCAGCCTGGGTGCGGTCGAGCTTATTTTGGCCTGTCACAGCCTGCTTGACTGTCCGCATGACAAGTTGTTGTTTGATGTGGGTCACCAAGCCTACGCCCACAAGCTCGTCACGGGCAGACTCGATTCCTTTGACACCCTGCGTCAGTATCAGGGCCTTTCGGGTTTTCCCAAGGCTTCTGAAAGCCCCTATGACGTGCATCCTTCCGGCCATGCCTCTGACTCGGTATCGGTGGCGCTGGGCCTGGCTTTAGCCCGTGACCTGCGCGGGGGTGATGAGAAGATCGTCACTATCATCGGTGATGCTGCGCTTTCCGGCGGCATGGCATTTGAAGCCCTCAATCACGTGGGTCAGGCGCAGACGCCCATGGTCATCATCCTCAACGACAATGAGATGTCGATTTCGCCCAACGTGGGCGCTCTGTCCAAGTATCTGGGTCACAAGCGAGCCTCAAAATCCTACACCCGCGCCCGCGATCAGATTCAAAGTGCGCTTGAGGCCCGTGGCGGCTGGGGCCGCGAGCTGGTGGGCCTGGGCCGCAACGTTAAAGACTCCATCAAGCAGCTTATCATCCCTGATGAGATGCTGTTTGAGCATCTGGGGCTGCTGTGTACGCCGCCCATTCCCGGTCATGACATCGTGGCGCTCAAGCGCACCCTGCGCGTGATGCTGGAGGCCGATGCTCCCGTACTCATGCATGTGGTCACCAAGAAGGGCGCGGGCTATGCCCCGGCCGAGGCCAGGCCTGAGCTCTATCACGGGGTCAGTCCCTTTGACATCGAGACAGGTGAGGTGCGCAAGTCTTCGTCAACCCTGCCCAAGTACACGAGCGTGTTTGGCAAGGCTTTGGTGGCCGAGGCCGAACGCGACCCCAGTATCGTAGCCATCACCGCCGCCATGAAAGATGGCACGGGCCTGGGCGCTTTTTCGGAGCGCTTCCCCGATCGCTTTGTAGACACGGGTATCGCCGAGGGCCATGCCGTGGGCCTGGCCAGCGGTCTTGCAATCGCCGGCATGAAGCCGGTGGTTGCCATCTACTCAACCTTCCTGCAGCGGGCGCTTGATCAGACGATTATTGATACCTCCCTGCCCAACCTGCACACCGTCTTTTGTGTGGATCGCAGCGGGCTGGTGGGCGACGATGGTCCCACCCACCACGGCGCCTTCGATATTCCCTATCTGCGCATGATTCCCAACATGAAAGTCATGGCTCCCTCCGACGAAGCCGAGCTGGTGAATATGCTGCATACGGCCCTGGCCCTGGACGGCCCGGTTGCCGTGCGCTATCCCCGTGGCGAGGCGCGCGGTGTGCCTGTGCCCGAGCAGCCTCAGATGTTGGAGGTGGGCGTGTCGCGTACCACCCGTCAGGGCGATGACGTGGCAATTTTGGCCTTTGGACGCATGGTGCAGGAGGCCGAGGGTGCAGCTGATATCCTCGCTCAGGAGGGCGTGGGCGTGCGTGTGGTGGACATGCGCTGGATTAAGCCCTTCGATGAGCAGGCCGCCTGCACAGCTGCGCGTGAGTGCCGCCTGGTGTGCACGGCTGAAGAAGGCGTGCTTCAAGGCGGTATCGGTGAGGGTGTACTCAAGGCACTGGTAGATAAACTGCCTAACCAGGTGGGGCCGCTGCTCATGTTCGGCATTCCCGACACCTTCATTCAGCAGGGCAAGGTGGCCTTGCTGCATAAGGATCTCAAGATTGATGCTCGCGGCATGGCCGAGCGCATCCGTGAGAAGCTTGCCGCGCTGCAAGACTGACCTGCACAGACATATGACGAACAAGGTGCCCAGGTCTCGGAAGGTTCGGCTTGACGACCTCCTTGTTGACCTGGGCTATTTCTCCGATAGAGACACTGTCCTGCGCGCCGTGCTTGCCCGAGAGGTGCGCGTTGGCGATACCTACCCCTCAAGTGCTGCGCTGATGGTGCGCCCCGACGCTCCCGTGGTGGTGCGCGGGCGCAAGCGCTATGTAAGTCGAGGCGGCCACAAGCTTCAGGGCGCGCTTGATGTTTTTGGCCAACAGGTAGAGGGCCTGCGCTGCATCGACGTGGGCAGCTCCACCGGCGGCTTCACCGACTGCCTCTTGCAGGCCGGTGCGGCACAGGTCACCTGCGTGGATGTGAACTACGGTCAGCTTGCCTGGAAGCTGCGCGAAGATGCGCGTGTGCGCGTTTTTGAGCGCACCAATATTAAGACGGTCTCTCCTGCGGCCCTCGGCGCACCCTTTGATCTGGTGACTGCCGATCTCTCCTTCATCGGCCTGGCGGGCTTGGCCGGGGTGTTTGCGCGCCTGTGCGCTTCGGAAAGCGTGCTCATTGCCCTGGTGAAGCCCCAGTTTGAAAGCGCACCGGGTGAGACGGAAAAAGGCGTGGTACACGACCCCGCCGTGCGTCGACGTACGGTGCACGAAGTGGAAGAGGCCCTGCGTGCTGCAGGCTTCACCCTTCACGGTGCCATCGAAAGCCCTATCAAAGGCGCCCAGGGCAATGTCGAATATCTCGTCAAGGCGGTGTTTCGAGGCAACTAGGCCTGTCTCGCCACTTGTCGGCGCATCTTTCTCCATATACACAGCATTCACGTACTCGTTTCAACGTAGGAGCGCAGCGTGAGTGTGCATGGCTTCATGCGGGGGTTCGCGTGGCATACGTTGGCGGGCGTATTTATGGCGAAGAGCTGCCCTATAAAGGCTTCATCAGGGGATTTCTGTCGCGCAACATGGTAGAGTACGCCTTGGCAATGAACGCGGGGCGCAAACACAGACCCTCGCGCAAAAGGTATCGCCCACCACGAGCGATGCAGAAAGAAAGTGATCTACATGACCGACGAGATGAGAAATGACCATAAAACGGAGGGGGGCTTTGTGCAGCACGACCTGAGCCAGTCCGGTCCTGCGGCTCAGCCATCTTCCTCCGGTTCTGAGGCAGAACCCCAGTCCTCCGGCATTTTGAGGGAAGCTCAGCAGTCTAGCCCCTCGCCATGGACCTCCGCCTCTTCTTCCGATGCTTCCTCGAACTTCAGTTTTTCCGCACCGTCCGCACAGCCTCAGTCTGCTTCCTTGAGTGGCAGCTGGAGTGCTCCTTCTGCCAGCTCGAGCAGCTGGACCGATCCGGCCTCCAGCCAGCCCGCCCATGCGCCATCCGCTCAACCGAGCTATCCCAGCCAGCCTGCCCACGCTGCTGCCCAGCCTGGTTCCGCTGAGCCTTTGGCCAGCAGCTGGATTCCTTCGCAACCGGCCCACGCCGCCCAGCCCACGTCCGGGCAGCAAGGGACAGGATTTTCGGCAGCTTCGCCCAGCCCCAGCCCCGCGAGCTCTGAGCCGCAGAATCCCAGTTCGTGGTCATCTTCGTCCACCTACTATCAGTCCCAGCAGTCCTCGCAGCCTCAGCGGCCCTATTACGTGCCCACGGGCCAGGCTGCACCAAGCGCTTCCGGACAGCCTGTCGGATCTGAGAATACCCAGGGCCCCCAGACCTCCCAGACTGTGGCCGACCAAGCGCAGCAGGCCTACCAGCAGCAGGTGTATCAGCAGTATGCCCACAACGCCGAGGGCCAGCACGCCAGTCCCAAGCGCAAGGTTGACCCGGCCAAGAAGGCGGCGGCCCGTACCTTTGGCCTCAGCTTTGCGGGTGCAGCCCTGGCAATCGTGATTGGCTTGGGTATCTTCACCGCCTATGAGGCCTACCTTAACGCCAATGCTACGGGTACCACCGTCACCATCGATGTCACCGAGGACTCCACCCTCGCTGAGGCCGTGGCCGCCAAGTGCCTGCCCTCAATCGTGAGCATTGATGTGTACGAAACCACCTCCACCAGCTCTCAGACCATCTTTGGCTTTGAGATTCCTGGTACCGATGATGACACCACCACCTACACGCAGACCTCCCTGGGTTCGGGCGTGGTCATCACCTCGGATGGCTACATCATCACCAACAACCATGTGATTGAGGATGCAGACCTTATCATGTGCACCGTCAATGGCGTGGAGTACGAGGCTGAGGTGGTGGGGGCTGACTCATCAAGCGACATCGCGGTGCTCAAGGTGGATGCCACCGGGTTGACCGCCATCGAGATTGGCTCGTCCTCTGACTTGGCGGTAGGCGAGTGGGTCATGGCGCTGGGCAATCCCTTTGGTCTGGAAAACTCCGTGTCTACTGGCGTAGTGAGTGCGCTGCAGCGCTCGGCTGTTCTTCAGGACGAGACCACGGGTGAGTCGGTCATCTATCCCAACATGATCCAGACCGATGCCACCATCAATCCCGGCAACTCTGGCGGGGCGCTCGTGGACAGCGAGGGCAAGCTTATCGGCATCAACTCGATGATTCAGAGCACCTCGGGTTCCAGCTCGGGCGTGGGATTTGCCATTCCGATTGACTACGCGATGGGTATTGCCGAGCAGATTATGAACGGCGAAACCCCCACACACGCCCAGCTTGGCGTGTCCATGGTGGAAATCACCTCCTCTTTGGCCGAGTACTACGGATTGGCCACTGACACCGGCGTGTACGTGGCCAATGTGTATGCCGATACGGCGGCCGATGAGGCCGGCATCCAGGCGGGTGACATCATCATCGCCTTCGACGGCGTAGAGGTGACCAGTGCTTCTGACCTGCAACTGGCGGTGCGCTCCAAGAACCCCGGTGACACGGTGGAGGTAATCATCAACCGCGATGGCGAGGAGATCACCCTTTCGGTCACCTTAGGCGATGACGAGGACACCCTCGGCACTTCGGATGACACCTCAGACACCTACGGCTACGGCACCGATGAGTACTACGAAGATTACCCCTACGGGTATGGGTATTAAACCCAAGCCTGTATGATTCTTTCGCGGCGCGCCGCGTGTACCGTGTTCTTTCAAGCGGCGCGCCACCACTTTGGCAATGAGGCCAGGGCGTGTGTGCCTTCCCGTACCTCGAGGTATGTACGTTCTGGCCCCTGCAGATATATCTCTTTTCTTCCTTTCTTTTCTTCCCTTTCTTTAAGGCGGCTCCTCGGGGCCGCCTTCCCGCTTTGGGGGCGCGGCAGCATCGCGAGCATCACTCAGAGAACGTGAGAAAAAATGACGCGCCACGCCACGCGTGCTGCGCATTGGCGTAAGATGCACAGGACTGTCGCAAGAGAAGGGGAAAGGGTGAGGCTCATGCCTGCAGAAGGCTACCGATACCACCGCGTGCTGTTGAAGCTTTCCGGGGAGGCCCTCATGGGCGATGCTGGGTATGGTATCGATCCCAAGGTCATCGCCGATTTGGCCGAGCAAATCAAAGAGATTGTGGACGATGGGGTGCAGGTGGCCATCACCGTGGGCGGCGGCAACATCTTTCGCGGCGTGGCTGGCAGTGCCAATGGCATGGATCGCGCCCAGGCCGACTATATTGGCATGCTCGCCACGGTCATGAATGCGCTTGCCCTGCAAGACGGCCTGGAAGGCCACGGCGTGATGTCGCGTGTGCAGTCCGCTATTGAGATGCGCCAGGTGGCCGAGCCTTACATTCGTCTGCGCGCCGTGCGGCATATGGAAAAGGGCCGCGTGGTCATCTTCGCCGCTGGCACCGGCAACCCCTACTTCACCACCGACACCACTGCCGCCCTGCGCGCCTGCGAAATTAACGCTGACTGTATGATGAAGGCCACCAAGGTGGACGGCATCTATGACAGCGATCCGCGCACCAATCCTCAGGCTAAGCGCTTTGAAAAAATCAGCTATTTAGATGTGCTCACCAAAGAACTCAATGTGATGGATGCCGCAGCTATTTCGTTGTGTAAAGATAACGGGATGCCGCTGCTTGTCTTTAATATGACCGTGCCCGGCAATATCGCCCGCATCCTCAAGGGCGAGGACGTCGGCACGCTTGTGTACTAGCCTGCACTCTGAACCGTTCGCTGTGACGCATGCCCCGCGCAGCGCAGGGCATCGCTCAGTTTGATACCCGAGGAGGAACTTGCAATGATCGATGAGATTATGACTGCTGCTGAAGAGGGCATGCAACGGGCCCTGGACAATCTGGACGAGGCCTTTTCTGGCGTGCGCACCGGCCGAGCTAACGCGATGATGCTCGACAAGATTCGCGTGGACTATTACGGCCAGCCCACCCCTGTCAACCAGCTTGCCGCCATCAAGATTCCCGACGCGCACCTCATCGTGATCGAGCCTTGGGATAAGGGTGTGCTACGCGGCGTTGAGCAGGCTATTCTCGCTAGTGACCTGGGGATCACCCCTTCCAACGACGGCGCGGTGATTCGCCTGCCGATTCCGGCGCTTACCGAGGAGCGCCGTCGTGAACTGGTCAAGCAGTGTCGCACCTTCTCGGAGGAGGCCCGCATCGCCATCCGCACTGCGCGGCGCGACGCCAACACCAAGATTGAGCGCGGCAAGAAGGATGCCGAAATCTCCGAGGACGACGCCCATCGCGCCGAGGCTCAAATCCAAAAGCTCACCGATTCCTACATAGCAACCGTGGAGGAAAAGCTGAAGAAGAAAGAGGCCGAGGTGATGGAGATCTAGGGCTTGTCCCTGTGCCTGCCGAGGAGAGATTCGTGTACCTCAAACCGCTGAGCGACATATTCCCTGATCCGCCCCAGGATCTTGATCCGGGGGCGCTTGTTGAAGAGCGTGTGCCCCAACACGTGGCTGTCATCATGGACGGCAACGGACGCTGGGCCAAAAAGCGCGCGCTCAACCGTCTCAAGGGCCACAATGCGGGCATTGAGGCCGTGCGCGAGACCATCCGCTGCGCCCATGACCTGGGTGTGCGCTATCTCACCATCTACTCCTTTTCCACCGAAAACTGGAAGCGCCCCCAGGACGAGGTGGTGGGTCTGATGGATTTGTTTGCCAAGACCATGCTCGCTGAGGTGGACGGCCTGGATGAGGAAAATGTGCGCGTGCGCACCATCGGCGATATGTCCTTGCTGCCGGATAAGACGCGCCAGGCCTTTGACCTGGCCTATGAGCAGACGCGCGACAATACGGGGATGACCCTGCTCGTAGCGGTGAACTACGGTGCGCGCGAAGAGATACTGCATGCGGTGGGTGCGTGCATGCAAAAGGCCTTTGAGGCGGCCGAGCAGGGGGCTGACATGCCTCTGCCTTCGGCGCAGATGTTTGAGCGCGGGCTGTATACGGCTGACATTCCCGACCCTGACATAGTGATTCGTACGTCGGGCGAGATGCGCATCTCCAACTTCTTGCTGTGGCAGATTGCCTATGCGGAGCTGTACTGTACCGAGGTTTTGTGGCCTGACTTTACCCGATACGATCTTTTGCGCGCCCTGCTGGACTTTCAGGGTCGCGAGCGCAGATTCGGGGCGGTGTAGGTGTGAGCGACGAGGCGAAGGAGACGACACAGAGCGCATCGGCTGAGGGCGGACAGGCCCCCTCAAAAGGTCCGATGCGCGAGCGGGCGCGGGCTACCTACAACAACACCAAGAGCAAAGCCGTCAAAACCACCAAGGCCGCCAAGGGCTTCTTCTACAAAAAGACCCCCGACAAACTCAAGAACGCTTCCGACATCCAGGTGCGCTTTCGTACGGGTGTGGTCTACGTTACCCTCACCGTGGTCTGCTCGCTGGTAAGTGACATCACCACAGTGCTCATGCTCTGTGCGATGGCCGGGGTGTGCGCGGGTGAGTTCTTTTATATGCTGCGCTCCGATGCCAAGCTGCCCAACGAGTTTTTGGGGATCGTGGCTGCCATGGCCTATCCGATGAGTATGTGGCAGCTGGGCCTGACCGGGGCGATGCTTGTCACCGTGGTGTTTCTTATCGCCTTGCTGGTGTGGTACGTGTTTTGGTCGCGTGCGCGCGTGGGTGATGTGGGGGTGTCGTTTTTCGGGGCCGCCTACACAGGCCTTCTGCTTTCCTCTCTCATTCTGGTGCGCATGGGTGTGCCGGATGGGTGGGGAGGCGTGCTCGTGGTAGGCGTGTTCTGCAGCGTGTGGGCCAACGATTCCTTCGCCTATCTGGTGGGAAGCAAGCTGGGCAAGCACAAGATGGCCCCGCGCATCTCGCCTAAAAAAAGCTGGGAGGGCTTTTGTGGTGGGCTGATTGGTTCGGTGGCCATCTGGTGTGCGCTCACCCAGATTCCCGGTGTACACATGGATTATGCCCAGGCGGTGGGCTTTGGCGTGGTCTGCGGCCTCTTTGGCGTACTGGGAGATCTGGCCGAAAGCCGCATCAAGCGCAACTCCGGCGTCAAGGATTCGGGCACGATTATGCCGGGGCATGGTGGTCTGCTTGACCGCTGTGATTCTATGTTTCTGGTGTCGGTGGTGGCCTGTGTGCTGCTGGTAGGTGGGGGCTGCATCTCTTACGCCTTCATCTAACCGCCTACCCTGACCTCTTTCGCTATAATCGGGCGCGTCAGTCCTGCCAGCGATACGCCTTCCCACTCCGTATGGTCTGTCGGGGTTTGGCTTATGCGGCCGACTCGAGTATCGGGTCGGCCGCAGTTCTTGTATCGCCATTTCCGAGGAAAGGTTTGTGCCATGTCCAGGCTTCGTATCGCCGTCCTAGGGTGCACCGGGTCGATTGGCTCCCAGACCCTCGATATCGTGCGCCTGCACCGCGATCGTCTTGAGGTGGTTGCCCTTGCGGCGCATGCCAACGTAAATCAGGTGCTCAAGCAAGCCCATGAATTCAACGTGAGTCACATCGCATTTGGCGATGATTCCCCGGTGGGTGATCCCATGCTCGCGCGCGCTGGTTTCCTGGCGGGCCACGAGGGCGTGACGGTGGGCTATGGGCGCGAAGGCGTGCTTGAGCTGGTGCGCCGCGACGACGTTGACCTGGTGGTCAATGCGCTGGTGGGTGCGGCCGGTATGCATGTTTCCTATGAGGCCTTGGCTAGTGGAAAGCGTTTGGCGCTGGCTAACAAGGAGAGCCTCGTGGTGGCGGGCGAACTGATTATGCCGCTTGCCGCCAAGTTGGATGCGCGTCTGGCTGCCGTTCAGGATCTGCCCGAGATCATGCGTAAGCCCTCTGACCGTGCGGCCCAGCGCCCGGCAGGCAAGGTGGGCCTGCCCGGCATGCGCGGTGCGCTCATGCCCATCGATTCCGAACACGGGGCCATCTATCAGTGTCTTTTGGGGGAGGATCCTCGCGAGGTGTCGCGTCTGTGGGTGACGGCCAGCGGTGGTCCTTTTCGGGGCAAGTCGCGCGAGGAGCTTTCTCAGGTCACGCGCGAACAGGCTCTTTCGCATCCCACCTGGAGCATGGGTCGCAAGATCACGGTGGATTCGGCCACGCTCATGAACAAAGGCCTCGAGGTGATTGAGGCGCACCACCTCTTCTCCATGCCCTATGAGCGGATTCGCGTGGTGGTGCACCCGCAGAGCGTTATTCATTCCATGGTGGAGTTTGCCGATGGCAGCGTGAAGGCTCATCTGGGCACCACCGATATGAAGATTCCCATCCAGTTTGCCCTGAGCTATCCCGAGCGCTGGCATGCGCCGGTGGCTCCGCTCGACTTTACCCAGCTTGGTGATCTGGAGTTTCAGCCGCCCGACACCAAGAATTTCCCCTGTTTGCTGCTGGCTAACCGCGCCGGGCGCGTGGGCGGCACCCTGCCCTGTGCCATGAACGCAGCCAACGAGGTGGCGGTGGACGCGTTTTTGAAGGGCGCCTGTCACTTCCTGCACATCCAGGCCTGTGTGGAGCACGTTATGGAGCGCCATGAGGCAGCGGGTGTGCAGCGGGTGGAGAGTCTAGAGCAGCTCGCCGAGGTGGATGCTGTATCCCGCGAAGAAGCCCAGCGCTTCCTTAGTAAAACTGTTAAGCGGTAGAGCAGGCTGCGGACATCGGGCGTGATGGAGAAAGGGAGCGAGATGAATCAGCAGACGGGTGCTACTCGGCAAGCGCGTTTCCAAGCTGGGTGCGCGTATGTGGCTCAGGCGTTTCGCGATATCGTGCATTCGGGGGACTGGCTTAGGGTCATCCTCATATTGGCCCTGCTCAGCTACATTCCCATCTTTGGTGCGATTGTGCTCTACGGTTTTCTTCTCCGATGGGTGCGTGAGGCTGCATGGAAGATGGACACGCCCATGCGCCCGCGCGTCCTAGACAACTTTGATGGCCAACTCTACTCCTATGGCTGGCGGGCCTATGTGTTGGCGGTTGTGTATTCACTCATTCCTGCCCTGGTGGCTGCGGCCCTCGTGGTGTGGCATGTCACCGCTGCTCTTTCGGATGTGATTGGGTCCGCGTTTGGTGGTTATATCGTGACGGTTGAGGATGTGGATGTGACGCTTCCTATCCAGGCCGTCATCGCGGTGAATGCGCTGCAGTGGCTGATGTATCCGTTTTTGTGGATGGGCCTGGTGCGCATGGTGCTGTATCGCGATGTGGCGGCGGGCCTGCAGGTAGGCACTCTGATTCAGATGATGCGCCGCGATCTGGGCGGACTGCTGTTCATCTGGCTGTTTTACTGCGTAATCATCACCGCGCTGGGTCTTGTCTCAGACATGCTGGTTGATCGCTTTGACCTGCTTGGAATTTTGTATGACGGATCCGGGCTGCTTGTGGCGAAGATGCTTGTCATCGTGTATTTGCTTGCGGACAGCGCGGTGACCGTGTTGGTAACAGCCATCACCCTGCGTGCTGTGGGCCACTGGGCTGCCCAGCTCGACGTAGAGCACTGGGGTCCCAAAGAAAGCCCTCTGCCCCCTAGAGCGACGTCGTAAGGCAGGCGGCAGGCGCGCCAAGCAAGAGCGCGCGAAGCTCGACACGTACAGCGCACAAGTGCGTCAAGCAAGCGCGAGAACCTGGGCACGCTCCGCTACGAAATCAATCGTCTCTTGCTCCAACGTAAGCCTCCTTTATACGGTTGGCATGCAACCCCGAACTATAACGCAGAATCTTAAAGCACGTCCTGCGCGCGCAATAAAATAACTGACTCATGAGTAACGTACTCGTGAGTCAGTTATAGAAACGGGTGCGGGTGAAGCTGTGGCGCAGATGGCAACAGGGCAGGCTCTTTCAACCTATGTGGGAAGGCAGTTTGAAACGGTATGTCTGCAGTGGCTGATGCGCCAAAACAAGAAGGGGAACCTG
>CAYTIS010000028.1:0-15888 GCA_964438035.1 uncultured Slackia sp. | reverse complement strand
GGGCCTGAAGGAGGCCAAGGAGCTGGTGGAGAGCGCCCCCAAGGCCGTCCAAGAGGCTCAGCCCAAGGAGAAGGCCGAGGAGCTCAAGGCCAAGCTGGAGGGGGCTGGCGCTGCCGTTACCTTGAAGTAACAGCGCAATCTCTTCGCTTTGTCATTGAGGGGCCGAAGCATGCTTCGGCCCCTTTTTGGTGCACAGAGCCTGCACGAGCACAAGGGTGCCAAGTATAAGGAGGGGTGATGGAGCGGGCGAGCAAGACCAACGCGATGCGAATCTTGGAGGCACGCGGCGTGTCCTTTACCTGCCTCTTTCACGATTTGGGGCCTCAGCACTCAGGTCTTGAGGTTGCTCAAGCTTTAGGAGAAGAGCCTGAGCGGGTGTTCAAAACCCTGGTTACCCAGGGCAAAAGCGGGCAGCACCACGTCTTTATGCTGCCTGTGGTGTGTGAGCTTGACCTCAAGAAGGCGGCCGCAGCTGCAGGCGAAAAGAGCGTGGCGATGGTGAGAGCGCGCGAGCTTGTGGGGTTGACTGGCTATGTGCACGGGGGATGCAGTCCCATCGGTATGAAAAAGCCGTTTCCCACCTGTATCGATGAGACGGCTGCCTTGTTTGAGCATATCCTGTGTTCGGGTGGACGCATCGGCTGCCAGATCGAACTGCGACTCAAGGATCTCATCGCCATCACTGAGGCCCACCTCGCCGACATTACGGTCTGAGCTTGAGGCTGAGCGCGCACGCGCGCCTTGTATCAGGGAGCAGACGACAAGAAACACACTTCGGCTTGAGGATAGAGTCTTTCGATACTCAGGCACACCGTAGGCACCCTTGAACTTAAGAGTTCGGAAAGGGACGTATGCAAGACGCACTCATCAAAGTTGCGGCCTTTGTGGCCTGCATCATCGTGGGCTATGTTGCCGGGCGCAGTGGCACGCTGGGCGCCCGTCCCGGCGTGACGGTGTCCAAGCTTGTCCTCAACTTCACCCTGCCCTGTGCCATCGTCCACGCTTTTGGGGCGGCCGATTTTGCCTTCTCCATGCTTTTGCTGGTACCCATCGGCTTCGCCTGCGCCTTTGTACCCTACATGGTCATCCTCCTCATCACGCTCAAGCGTCCGCGTGAGGAGCGCATATTCTTTCTCACTGGGGCCAACTCCTTCAATATTGGGTGTTTTGCCCTGCCTTTCATCCAGACCGTATTTCCCCCCTCCATGGCGGTGACGGCCTGCCTTTTTGACGCGGGTAATGCGGCGATAGGCGCCTCGGGATCCTATGCGCTAACCGGACTGGCGGCGGCAGAAAAGCCGGTGGAGCATCCGGTGCGCCTTGTGCTCCGTCGCCTTCTGGGTTCGACCGCCTTCGATTGCTATCTGGTGTTATTGGCGATGGCTCTGGTGGACCTTCAGGTACCCGAGGTGATTGTGAGCTTTACCGAGCCGATTGCGGCAGCCAATGCCTGCCTGGCCATGATCATGCTGGGCCTGACAATCAGCCTGAAGGTGGATGCGACCCGACTCAAGCTTGTAGCCCAAGATATCGGACTGCGCCTCATGTTCAGCACGATTCTCACGGCTTTGGCCTGGGCTTTTCTGCCTTTTGACTACACCACCAAAACGGTCATTACCATTATGCTGTGGGCCCCCGCCAGCACCGTATCCACCACCTTCGCCCTGTGGCTGGGTGGCGATGCGGGCCTTTCGGGGCTAGCAAATGCCATCACCATCCTCATCGGCGTAGCAGCGGCTGCCATCATCCTCGCCGTCACGGGCGTACTGGGATAGAAAAGGCCCTGGTGGGGGTGCAATTCTGACAGGAATGAGGTTTACGGCTAGTGCACGGGAATAGGTGCCACTCGGTTCAGGCTTGAGAAATACCCCATGACACCAAAAGAAGACCGGAGTCTTCGTGGCTTAGGGGGAAGGTGATATGTGGGGGAGGGTGGTGATGCTGTAGGTGATGCCCTCTTCCCGCTCGATGAGGTGTAGATATTCCTGTGCGGTCATGACGGGAACCTGACTTCGATCCGCCGCACGGGCGGTGGGGGAATCATCGGCGACGATAATGGCCGCAGCCTTATGGCGCTGCGCTCCCTGCATCACAAGCCGCTCTTCGAAGCAGCCTTCTTTATCAAGGACTGCTCTGAGGTCGGCTTCCCCAGACAGGCAGATGTGGAGGACTTCCATGGCCTTACGCAGGCGCTCTCTGCGAATCTTCGGCTCCACGCCTTGGTAGGTGTCCAGCGCGGTAAAGAGACGGCTCAGCTGGGCCGAATTGATCCATATGCTCAACTCCTGCAGGCGAGCCAACAAGAGCAGCAAGGCAAGCTGTCCGTTTGAGGAGCGTGCAGCTTCAGCGGGAGTGGCACAGAGGCAGTGGGCAAGCGCATCAGCTTCGAGTACAACGCGGCTGCGCGACAACCGCCTCACCCCGTCATCCATGCCGCTCCCTTCCGCATATGCTCAGTAATCGAATAAATCCTTCAGCTCCACACCCAGACCATCTGCAAGCTTTGCAAGGGTGCTTAGCGTGGGATTGCCCCTGCCATGTTCTATATCGTGGATATACACATGATTGACACCAACAATCAGGGCGAACATGCGCAGCGTAAGCTTCTGCTCTTTTCGCAGGGTGCACACTCTCGTGCCCAGCATCATGCGTGCATATGTAACGCAAGGCCTTTCCATGCGCGGACTCTAAGTCATAAGAAGCGCCGCGTGAAGCGAATCCCTTCAACTTCTGCTTGAGGTCTTCAACAGAAAATTGCAGCAGGGCGGATTGGGGGTCGGATGATCCAAAAGTGTCATAACATATATTATCAGACTTTTTTAGCTTCCTGAATCACGGGCCTCCGCCCGCACACCATATATAAAGGGCTCGGATCATCATGGCAGGACGCTTTGTAATTGAGGCACTCGTTAACGTCCTCATTGAGGCGCTCTGCTTTGCTAGAATGCAGAGCGAACATTTATTCGTGTGGATGGAGGACCATGGAGTCAGCTCCTGCCAGCCCTTACGGAACCTGGGATGCGCCCGCACTCTTGCTGGTGGATCTGGATGCCTTCTTCGCTTCCGTTGAGCAGCTTGACCATCCGGCATGGCGAGGCAAGCCAGTCATAGTCGGTGGCGACCCTGATAAGCATGGCGTGGTTGCCACGGCCAGCTACGAAGCGCGCGCCTATGGCGTCCACAGCGCCATGCCCTCGGCCACCGCACGCAGGCTTTGCCCCCAGGCTCTGTGGACCAGCGGCCATTTTGATCGATATCGAGAGGTATCATCCCAGGTCATGGACATCCTTTTGGAGGAAAGCCCCCACCTTGAGCAAGTGAGCATCGATGAGGCCTTCCTCGACATCTCTCCAACACCACTGAACACCGAACATCCCTTAGCGGTAGCCCAGCGCATCCAGCGGCGTGTGGCCGACCTCGGTATCACCTGCTCAATCGGTTTAGGCACAAGCAAAACCGTCGCCAAAATTGCCTCGGACATGGACAAGCCCCAGGGCTTAACCGCCGTCTTTCCCGGTCGTGAACAGGGATTTTTATCACCCCTTCCCATCCGGGCCATGTCGGGGGTAGGTGCGCGCGCCGAAGAAGAACTCACGCGCCGAGGTATCACCACCTTGGGTCAGCTCGCCTGCGCCCCCGCATCACTCCTCCAAAGCCTCTGGGGCAAAAACGCCGAGATGATGCGCCTTCGCTGTCTGGGGCGTGAGATGGCTCCCGTGATCAGTGATGACGAGATCAAGTCGGTATCCAACGAGATCACCCTGGCCGAGGATCTGACCACCTTTGCCCAGGTGGCAGCTGCGGTGGACACCATGGCGGCCAAGGTGGGTCGCCGCCTGCGCCGCAAGGGCCTTAAAGGGCGCACCCTGGGATTGAAGCTGCGCTTTGCCGACCGCAGCACCCGCAGCATGCAACGTCGGCTGAGCACCCCTGAAGACAATGAACACCGCTTCATGCCCGTATTGCACCAGATGATTGAGGAGCTGTGGAAGCCGGGCCAGGTAGTGCGCCTGGTAGGTGTGTCACTTACCGGATTTCAAGACGAGCTTATCATCCAGGAGTCCCTCTTTGATGGAGACCCCTTCGACACATCTACAGCTGACCAACCCAGTCGCACAAGCCGCTCACCAAGCCCAAGCGATGACGGCGAAGCATCGGGCTCTGCCACCTCTGGCGCAACAACACGCACTACTCAGCACCCTCGCCACTCTTTCGTCCTTAGCTCTGAGCAAGGTAGACACCTTGCTCAGGCCACCGACCGGGTGAAGGATCGCTTCGGAGAAGCCGCCGTCTTTTTTGGCCGCGAACTCATCCTGCGCGATAAAACCACCGGCTCAACTGCCAAAAATCCCGAGGACTATCGCTAGCTCGACTCTTCGCCACACTTAGTTAAACTTGAAGACCTTGCGGGCGAGATGGTAGGCAAAAAGCGCCGCTTGGCGTCCGGCCTCGGTGGGAAGATTGGTGCTGAGGTTGAGGGCCGTATTTTTGATGCGCCGATAGAGCACCGGATTGTGTTCCTCAAGATAGGCCCAGATGGCTTCACGATCACGCTCATTGTCCTCAGTCTTTTCCAGCCGCAGAAAAATCGAGCAGATGCACATCATCATGGAGAGGTAGTTTTCCATGTACTTTTCCAGGCGCTGCGAGTCCACAGCGTCAGGCAGCGCCACGGCATCAATCATGAAGCGCGTGATGCGCAGCTGGTGGTCGCGGCGCGCATACATAACCGACTCGTTCACGCTTTGCCCCTCGCGTCCGATGTAGTAGCGATACATGTCTACATCCAGGTAGTAGATGCTTTCCACCAGGGGCAGCGGCACGTACACAAAAATATTATCCACATAGAAGGTGTGCTCGGGCAGGCACAGCTCACAGTCACGCAGAAGCTCAGTTCGATATATCACCGAATGCATGAGCAGGTACTGGGACTGGCCAAAATGATGGGTGTCTTCCCAGGTGCATTCCTGCTGCACCGGAAACACATTGCGATAGCGCATGACCGTGCGCGTGTTTTCGTGTACCTTTTCGTACACGTAGTTGCCGACGACCAGGTCGGTGGGCTCCTTGAGCTCACTTTGGCGGCGCAGGTACGCCATCACCTCGCGCATGGCCTGCTCATCCAGCCAGTCATCCGAATCAACCACCTTGAAATACAGGCTCTCGGCCAGCTCAAGCCCGGTGTTTACAGCCCCGCCATGACCCTTATTGACCTGGTGAATCGCGCGCACAACGCCAGGATGCTCGCGCTCCCAGGCATCGGCTTTTTGGGCGGTCTCATCATCGGTGGAGCCATCATCCACAATGATGACCTCAATATCGCCCCGTCCGTCGTAATCGCAGGCAAGCACAGATGCAATGCAGGTGTCCATATACTCGGCGGAGTTGTAGCAGGGAACGACAAAGGAGACGGTTTTCATGGAGAAGGTTCCTCTTTTGAACGGCGCTTTATTCGCCCGCCCCTTCAGTTACTTACGGGTGCCAGGCGAAACGCTTTGAACTACAATACAAAACGCACGGTATTGTACCCCGCTTTGCGGCGCAGCTGAGCTTTACCATGGGATGGACAAAAAGAGAGCGGGCGCAGGCACCTCGTCTGCGCCCGCTCTCTTTTACCCTTTCACCTGGGACGCTGCCGTGATGAATCGCCCGGCCTTATGCTTAAGACGAAAGGACTGCCTATGACTGCCTTCCTCACAACCATGATTGACAAGGCCCGCGCAGACAAAAAGACCATCGTGTTGCCTGAGGGCAACGACGAGCGTGTTCTTGAGGCTGCCCAAGAGATCGCTCGACAGGGTATTGCCGATCTCATCGTGCTGGGCAAGCCCGATGAGATAGCAGCCAAGGGCTTTGACCTCGAGGGCGTCAAGATCATCGATCCGGCCACGAGCGAGCTTCGCGAAGAACTGACCAGCCAGCTCTATGAACTGCGTCGCGCCAAGGGCCTGACCCAAGAACAAGCGGCCTCCCTCATGGATGAGGTGATGTACTTTGGCACCATGCTCGTGAAGGCCGGCTATGCCGATGGCCTGGTGGGCGGGGCCTGCCACGCCACCAAAGACATGCTGAGCCCGGCCCTGCGCATCATCAAGCCCGCACCGGGCACCTCCACGGTGAGTTCCTTCTTTGTTATCGAGGTTCCGGACTGCAGCTATGGTGATGCGGGAACCTTCATGTTCAGCGACTGCGCCGTGTGCATCCAGCCCAGCGCTGAAGAGCTAGCCGACATCGCTGTGGCCACCGCTGCCTCCTATGAGCGCATGGTGGGCAACGCCGCGCGCGTGGCGCTGCTGTCGCATGCCACCTATGGGTCGGTCAAAGATGAGGATGCCGATAAGGTGGTAAAGGCTGCGACCCTGGCCAAAGAAAAGGCCCCGCACTACGCTATCGATGGCGAGCTCCAGGCCGACGCAGCTCTCGTGCCTCAGGTGGGCACAGCCAAGGCTCCTGGGTCAAAGGTAGCAGGTAGCGCCAACGTGCTCGTGTTTCCGGATCTGGACGCTGCCAACATCGGCTACAAGCTTGTCCAGCGCCTGGCCAAGGCCGAGGCCTACGGGCCGATTCTTCAGGGCCTGGCTGCTCCGATGAACGATTTGTCGCGGGGCTGCTCGGTCGAAGATATCGTGGGCGTAACAGCCATCACCGCCGTTCAAGCCCAAGGATAGGCACGCTGACTGCTGCGGTCTAATCGAGGTGGCGGCAGCGGGGCCGCGCACCCACGAAGGCCTTCCGTAAAAAAAGCCCCTGAAAGGGGCTTTTTTTACGCTATGAATGCGCCTGTTGAACGATCTCGAGCGTGTCCTGGGCAATCATCAGCTCCTCGTTCGTGGGGATGACGATGATCTTCACCGGCGAGTCGTCCGTGGAGATAAAGCGCTCCTTACCGTGGTGACGGCGCTGGTTTTTTTCCTGATCAAGCACGATGCCCAAGGGCTGAAGCCCTTCAAACACTAAACGGCGCATGCGGTCGCAGTTCTCGCCCACCCCGGCAGTAAGCACAATCGCATCGGTTCCTGCCATCTCGATATAGTACTGACCTAGATACTTGCGCACCGAATGCGCGTACATCTCATAGGCCAAAATCGCGCGCTCATGACCCGCCTCGGCAGCCTTGCGGATATCGCGCATGTCGTTGCTGATGCCGGATACGCCAAGCAGGCCGGACTGCTTGTTCATTAGCTCATTGATTTGACCGGGTGAAAGGCCTTCACGCTCCTCCAAAAACGGGATGATGGCCGGATCAATCGCCCCGCAGCGCGTGCCCATCATCAGGCCGTCAAGCGGGGTGAAGCCCATCGAGGTGTCCACCGCCGCGCCGTGGTCGATGGCGCTGACTGAACACCCATTGCCCAGATGGCAGGTAATGACCTTGAGATCCTCCAGCGCATGCCCCATCACCGCCGCGCAGCGCTGAGCGATGTAGCGGTGTGAGGTGCCATGCGCGCCGTACTTGCGAATCTGATACTTTTGACACAGGTCGTAGGGCAGCGGATAGTGGTAGGCCGCCGGGGGGAGCGTCTGGAAAAACGAGGTGTCGAACACGGCCACCTGGGGTGTTTGCTCCATGAGCTCCTGGCAGGCCCGAATGCAGGCCAGCCCGGGCGGATTGTGCAGAGGTGCGAGCGTGCACAACTCTTCAATCTTATCGACGACTTCGGGCGTGATCAGAGCCGATGCATCAAAATAGGTGCCGCCGTGCACGATACGATGCCCGATGGCATCGATCTCATCCAGCGATTCGATTGAGGCACCTTCGCCGTGACACAGGGCATCGAATACCGCCTTTAAGGCCTCCTGGTGGTCAACCATGGTCTGGGTGATTACCCGCTCGTCAGCATCGGTACCGTGTTTGAGGAAGGAATCCTCCCCGCCCACCCGTTCGCACAGGCCCTTGGCCAACACGGCCTGCCCATCGGTATCTACAAGCTGGTACTTCAAGGAAGAAGAGCCGGCGTTGATGACAAGAATTTTCATGCATGTCCTCCGTTTCTTAAGGAAACGACGATTCATTGCTTTTCCCGTATCCGTTTCTGCCAAACCGGATACGCCCGAAGCCGATAAAGGCTGGCGGACTGCCTTGAGACGGCTCAAGGCACAGGCGTCGGTACAAAAGCGGAAGCGGGCGGAATATGCGTTTCCTCAGGCCTCCAGTGCGGGTGAGCCGGTATTCATGGGCGCACCGCCAAGCACGTGTACGTGCACGTGGTGAACCGTCTGCTGGGCATCAGAGCCCGTGTTCACAATGACGCGATAGCCCGACTGGTCAATCCCCTTCATCTGGGCCACCTTCTTCACGGTGTTGAAGAGATGCCCCATAAGCGCATCAGGAATGTCATCGCCAATGTTGGCGTGATGGGCGCGCGGCACGATGAGGGTGTGCACGGGCATCTGCGGGGAAAGATCCTCAAAAGCTACGACCTGGTCGTCATCATAGACGATGGATGAGGGGATATCACCAGCGGAGATCTTGCAGAATATGCAGTCAGACATTGCAGCTCCTCCTTCTGTGCAGCCCACCAGCCACAAGGCGCAGAACAAACGACGCGCGAACCGTCTTTCCTTGGATGAAGAAGAAGGGCTCGCGCTGGTACAGAAAGAGTTGATTGTATCGCAGAAGTGCTGTGTTGAGGTGGGGATTTAAGAGAGCGTGGTGTCAGTGGTCGTATCATCCGTGGGAACGTCAAGCTGTCCCATGAGCACGTCCACCTTTTGCTGGGCATCATTGAGCCGCGCCTTCAGGTCGGACAACAGGGCCACACCCCGCTCATAGGCTACAAGGCTTTCTTCAAGTTCCAGGGTGTTGCTCTCAAGGCAGTTCACCGTGGTATCAAGCTCTTGCATGGCTTCGCGAAAGCTGAGCTGGTCAAGGGGAGTGTCAGCGATCTGGGTCATGGGGTCTCCTTACTGTGGCTGCCGCGCTAAACGGCAGATGGTCTTGATGTATGGGTCGGTCGTTGCTTTGGCGGCAACCCTCAGCACATCCTGCATATTCGATGGGCTAGAAGACAGCGCTCACAATCACTTACGCCTGCGACTCGGGAAGCGTTTCATCTACCGTACACAGGATGTGTCCGTCGCTCACGGCAAGCTTGAGGCTTTGACCGCACTCCACATCGCTCGTACGCTTGACCAGGCTCCCCTCCTTATCGCGCACGAGAGCGTATCCGCGCGCAATGACCGCAAGGGGCGAAAGGTCGTGCAAGCGCCCGGCCCGCAGGGCTACATCGCGTTCAAAACCACTGATGAGCGAAGCCCCACGCACGCGCAGCCGCTTCTCATCAGCGGCAAGGGTCTGGGCCGCACCTGCACAAAGTCCCCTGCCCCTGCCTTTGAGCCGTCCGTGCAGCTGATTGAGACTCACACGCTCATGGGCCAGTCGGGCGGGAAGCGTGTGGCCTAAGCGATCGTGCATCCTTTCCACCTTCGCGGCATCGGTGGCAAGAAGCATGGAGGGGTCGATGAGTACCGGATGTGTGGCACGCTGCTCAAGCATCAGTCGATACCGCTCCAAGCACCCTGTCATTGCGCGGTTCAGACGATCGTGCATCAAATCCAAGGTCACGGCATCGGTGGCGAACAGGGTGGTCGGATCAGCAAGAACCGGACGACTAGCAAGGCGCTCCAGCATGAGGCGCGAACGCTCCAGCTGCCCCCTCAGCGCCCGGGCCATCCTCTGACCCACAGCATCAATTTCGCCCACAAGCGCCTCTTTGTCGGGCGTCACCTGCAAGGCCGCCCCTGTAGGTGTAGAAGCGCGCAGGTCAGAGACCATGTCGGCGATAGTATTGTCCCGCTCATGGCCGATGCCGGTGACCACAGGCACAGGACAAGCCGCTACTGCCCGGGCTAGATGCTCATCGTTGAAGGGCATGAGACTTTCGTAGGAACCCCCGCCACGCACAAGCACAATGACATCGCAGCCGGCATCAACGCAAGCGTGCAGGCCCTCAATGATCTCGGCTGGGGCCGCAAGACCCTCCACATGCACGCCAGCAAAGGAAATGCGCGCCAACTGCCAGCGCCGACGAAAGGTGCGCAGCACGTCGTGGACAGCATCGCCAATCGGAGAGGTGACAAGCCCCACATGAAGCGGCGGCTGAGGCAGGGGGCGCTTGCGGCTTTGATCCATGAGGCCCTCAGCCTGGAGCCGCCCAGCCAGCTGGGCTACGCGACGGCGCAGCTCGCCTTCACCGGTGGTGGAAAGCGCATCCACCTTGAACTCCATCTTACCCTGGGGCGGATAGACGCTGAACTGGCCTTCCACATCCACAAGCATGCCCGGTAGGAGCTGAACGCCGCTTGCCTTGTAGTGATTCATCCACATCATGCAAGGCAAGGCTGCGCGCTGGTCTTTGATGGTGAAATAGGCAGCCTTGTAGCTGGGCTTGGCGCTTACCTCAGACACCTCGCCCGTCACCCGCAGCCGCAGCCCTTCGAGAGCGTGCTGGGCCTTGGTCAGGGCCTCGGAGACCGTGAAGGATTGCCTTGCGTTAAGGCTTGGTGCTCCCTGCCGCGCAGACCAATCCTGCGATGCCTGCGAAAGCAGCACTACTCCTCCGAATGCGCCGAGAGCAGCAGGTAGAGCAGCTGGATGAGGGCCGTCAGGGCAGCGGCCACATAGGTAAAGGCGCAGGCACGCAAGACCTTGCTGGCACCGGAAAGCTCGGTCTGGCTCATGCCGCAGGCCTTAAGATAGGCCAGGCCCCGGCGCGAGGCATCAAACTCCACCGGCAGCGTGACCAGCTGAAACAGCAGCACGGCGGCAAAGAGGATGATCCCCAGCTGAACAAGCCCCGTCAGCCCCGTAAACAGGCCAATGATAAACACGATGATCCAGGCGTTAGAGGCCAGGTTGACTACGGGCACCAGGGCACTGCGAAACTGCATGAAGGTATAGCCCTGGGCGTGCTGACAGGCGTGCCCCGTCTCATGAACTGCCGTGGCTACCGCAGTGATGGAGCGCTCGCCATAGGACTCGGTTCCCAGGGTGATAGAGCGGGTACGGGGGTCGTAGAAATCCTGGTTGGGGCCACCATGATTGATGCCAACCTGGCCGATGCCGTTGTCAGTGGCCATGCGCCGAGCCATCTCGGCCCCGGTGACGCCCCATGAACAGCCCACGTGACTGTACTTGCGAAGCTGAATGGTCACATAGAGCTGGGCACCCCCGCCAATCGCGAGGGTGAGCACCATGACGGCAAGGTAGAGGCCCATGCCGCTGCCGCTTGGGATAATAGGCATGTGATATCACGTCTCCTTCATAGGTTGCAGGTAGATTGCGCCACAGCTGTGGCGCACGGGGTCAAGTCGCGCCCATCAATCGGAGGTATTCTAGCGAAGTCCACCGTCTTGAGCGAGCCGTCCGGTTCCATCCCTATCGCCAGCTCTCCGCGCATGAGGGCCAGCAGCTCCTCGCCCACAATCGTACGCCGCCAGCCCTTGAGTACGTCCACGTCTTCATAATGCCCACGTGCAATCTTGACCAAATCAGCATGTGAGGCCAAAACCGCAAAGGCAATCCCTGCCTCACGGCCGCGCAGCTTCACGAGTGAGGTCATCAGATCCACCTGGGCATCCACACTCGGCTCGTTTTTGTCACAGCCGCGAGGTAGTTCAGGCCAGGTTTCCTCCGGGGCGTCAAGCGACTTCACACACAGGGCCAGCACCTTACGCGCATCACTCATCCCCAGACTAGAAGATACCCCGCGCACCATGAAGAGCTGATCAAGCGTACGCGGCTCACGCCGACAAATCTCCACCACCTGCTCATCAGACAAAATCCATTTGCGGGGAATATTGCGTTTCATAGCCGAAAGCTCACGCCACGCCGCCAAGGCACGCGCCACGTTGAGCTGGCGGCGTGTGAGCTGATTTACTCGCTTGAGGCGAATATAGCGCTCATCGGGATGCTCCACGTAGTGGGCCTCGTCAGAGATGTCGGCAAAATCAGGCTCCAGCCACGAAAGGCGCCCCAGCTTCTCCAGTCGCTCGGTAAGGCTGCGGTAGAGCTTGGGCAGATACACCACGTCATCAAGGGCATAGTCAATCTGCGAGTCGGTAAGAGGCCGGCGGCTCCAGTCGGTAAACGAGTCGGCCTTCTTGAGCTTCACCCCGCATTCCGCCTGCACCAGCGCCCCATAGCCAATCTGGAGCGTGTCGCCCAAAAGCGAGGCGGCAATCTGGGTGTCAAAAATCGGCTTGGGCACCACACCCAGCTCGTGATAAATCAGCTCAAGATCTTGCCGGGCAGCGTGAAAGAGCTTGACAATCCCCTCGTCGGTGAAGAGCGACGCAAGCACCTGCAAATTACTGACTCGGAAGGGATCAACCGCTACGCTGCATTCTTCGGTGGCAAGCTGAATAAGGCACAGACGAGGCCAGTATGTCTTCTCGCGGATGAACTCGGTGTCTACGGCCAGAACCTGGCTTGTGCGTGCATGTTCTACAAACTGATCAAGCTGGCGTTGGTCGGTGATATACAAAAGGTGTTCCTTCGGGCCGCGCTATCAATACGAATGACGCTGTAGTATTCTAGCCATCGTTGAGGGGGGTTGATACATGAAAGCGCTCATAATCAACAATCTGTCATCGGGATATCGCGAGGGTTCAATCTACGACTTTGTGCGCTCGTTTGTCCAAGACGGTGACGAGGTCTGCCTGCGCTCTACCAACGGCCACACCCATATCGAGGGAATGCTTGACGATGCCTCTGCATTCGACCTGGTGGTAGCTGCAGGCGGTGATGGAACGGTGGCCACGGTGGCCCACTGTCTCAAAAACACCTCCGTGCCGCTGCTTCCCTATCCCGCAGGCACTGCCAACCTGCTTTCCCTCAACCTGTGCGGGCCCACCGAGCCCCACGCCCTTGCCACCCTCGCCCGCACGGGCCGCACCCTTGACTTTGATATGGGCGAGGTGGAGGCCGAGGGTGTCACGCATGGTTTTATGATTATAGCCGGGGCGGGCTACGATGCCACCATCATGGAGCGTGCCGCGCCCAACAAGCAGCTGCTTGGCTCCATGGCCTATTTTTTGGCGGCCGGGGCCACTATCACGCCCCAGGTGTCTGCGCTCACCATCCACATTGACGGCACGAGCATTCACACCGAGGGACTCGGAGTTTTGCTGATCAACTTTTCCAAGCTCCAGTTTGACCTGTCGGTAACTCATTACAACCAGCCGCGCGATGGGCTGCTTGATGTGGTGGTACTCAAGGCCAAAAATGCGATGGAGTTACTGCCGTCGGTCTTTGCTGCCATGCTCGACCGTGACGGCCATTTTCCCGGCCGCGGCGATGCGCTGGACATCTACTCTGGCAAAGAGATTCGCATAGAGGCTGACCCCGCCTTCTATGTTCAATACGACGGCGAGGCCACCAAGCTTACCACCCCGCTCACTGCCCGCGTGCTGCCACGCTCGGTGCGCCTTGTGGTGTCGGATGAGGGCCTCGCGCAGTTTTCTCAAGAGGGTTAGGAACGCTCAGCGGCCCCGCTTATCTTGGCCCTCGCCATCCCCTGCATCCTCAGTCGCCGCCGTCTCGCTCGCGTTTCGTGCCTGCTCGGCCTCATGCTCACGTTTCCACATCTCGTAGTTTTTGACGTAGCGCATCTGGATAAGCTCCAGCACGATGCAAAACACCATCGCGAAATACACCATGAGCTTCTCCACCGACATATGAAGCAGCTCAATGCCCGTGTGCAGCCCCAGGCTGTCGATGACCAAGAGGACACCAATCGCTACGATGAAGGTGAGAGCGAGCATCTTGACCTGGGGATGGCCATTGATGAAGGTGGAGATGAAATCGATAAAGGCCATCATCATGAACACCGCGAGCATCACGGCGATGATCATGATGATGAGATGGTTGGCCATGCCCACGGCGGTGATGACCGAGTCAATGGAAAAGACCAGGTCCATCACCATGATGGTGCCGATGGCCTGGGGCAGGCCAATGCGGTGCAGGGCCTTATGCTCCTCAGAATGCTCGGCCTTAAGCTCGGTAAGGCGCAGCATGTCAAGAATTTCGATGATGCCCTTGTAGATGAGGTAGGCACCGCCCGCCAAAAGCACCAGATCGCGCACCGAGAAGCCGTGCGCGTAAAATCCCAGGTCAAGAGTGATGATAGCATCGGTCATATGCACCAGATAGGAGGCAAAGCACAAAAAGATGATGCGCATGATGAGCGCACCGCCCAGGCCCAGTTTGCGACCGATGTGCTGCTTTTCCGGGGCAAGCCGATTGGTGGTGATGGAGATAAACACCAGGTTATCTATCCCCAGCACAATCTCCAAAAAGATGAGCGTGACCAGCGAGATCCACGCTTCGGGCGTTGCGAATATGGACAAATCCATGCTGCTCCCTTCCGTTCGCTGTGCAACGAAAACCACTGCACACGAACCGGGGCACCAGCAAGGACCCGGCGCATGGCAAAGCGGTATGCGTCATGGGTCTTGCTATTTAAGGCACGCCAGGCAAAGCGCCGGTGTGTTGAACGTGCCGCGCCTTACAGCGCCAACTACTCCCCCAGAGGATGCGCGAAGCATGCTATCACAGTTGGGCTTCGCAGCTGCATGATATAATTGCGAAGTTTTTCGACGAAAGGCAGGGCTGACATGAACTTGAGCAATTCGATACCTGCCTGGGTGACCAAGCTCCTCCCCACCCCAAGGGAACTCAAATATACCGAGGTCGCAGGTGTGCGACACCCTGATCCCTCCGTACTCAAGCGCCCCTTCGACACGCCCAAGCATATCTGGGCGACAGCGATTGTGGCAGCGATTGTGGCAGCGGGCCTGGGCGGCTCTCTTGCCTATCAGGCCGTTGACCAGTTGCTCAACGGCTCAGAGCGCGAGGCAGCTGAGGTGGAAGAGAATATCAACCGTGACGTGAGCTATGACTTTGCCCTGCTCACTGACCTCATCAGTCTTTCGGATGAAGAGATCGTCCAGTATTTTGCCGATGCGGGCTACCTCACCTACCAGTATTCGGATGAGGATGAGAACCTCGACATCATGAAGCTGCCCAGTGACGTTGACACCACCGAGGCCGCCGAGCTTCTTGAGGAGGGTATCGACAGCATGGATGCCGTGACGGCATCGTTCTACCTTACGGGGTCGTGGCGCTTTTCCACCGACCGCGACAGCGGCCTGACCATGAGCATCCGCTACGTTGACCTTGCAGCCGCTGATGCCGAGGAGGCCATCCAAACCGCCCTGGATGCTCAAGGATGGACGATGGCCGAAGATGCCACCATGCAGACCGACTCGGTGGGCAATACCTACGTGGAAGGCACCATTCAGACCGACGCAGGCACCTGCACCTGGCGCGTGGCAGCCATCGATTCGGATGAGGTCTACGACATTTCCGGCCTGCCCGAAACGGCTCAATACGTGGGCGTGCATCTGATTATGAACTAGGGAAACGCTGATCAATTCATTCCGCCCGCCTTAAGCCCTATGCCAGGGACCTGCGCCTGTAAGCCTCATCGACGCAGGTCACCTGGGCGGCGCTGCATCGGGCGAACTGAGTGGGGAGCGCCTGAGCGATTCTGTCTATGTGTACATCATGTGAATGAGCTACCGCTTAAAAAGTTATTCTTGACGAACTTCGCGTCGGTGAGTATAAAGTTCACCGTGGCTTACATCCACAGAGGAAGCTGACTTGTTGATTGGGCGGTCATCCCCCCCTTGCCGCCCATCAACGACATTCCTGCACGTATGTTGAGTGCTTATCCGCGAGGCGGGCGGCACAGACGCCTTTCCCCCTTGGCGCAAAGCCGCCCCGCCCTTTTCTTCTCGCCGACAACCAACACAACCAACAATCCGATTGTGACGCGCTCCAGGGTGCTCGCTTGTCCCTTTCCAGCTCAGGAGGGCTCTCGGAGC
>CAYTIS010000027.1:0-16394 GCA_964438035.1 uncultured Slackia sp. | reverse complement strand
ATCTCAAGCGCCTTCACGGAGTCGTCGAGCGAACCCAAGGAGATGTAGCCGATGGCGTTGGCGTCTCCTGCCACGGTGGTCATCATGACGGCTGTGGAATTGGTGATGACGGCGGAGGCGGTGGTCATGTCGATGTCGTCATCGTCAACCACCCCGAACAGCTCGGTAAAAGCATCGCGGGTTCCCGAGCCGTCCTCGCGGGAAATGACGGAAATAGTGCCGGATGTACTAGAACTATCAGTGGAGTTGTCCGCCCCATCAGCGGAAGAAGAGTCGCCAGAGCTTGAGCAGCCAACCAAGGCAATCACGGCACAAGCGCAGAGGATAAGCGCCAGCGCGGCAAGCTTCGAAGACTTTAGCAGGGTTGTCATACAAGGCAGTCCTTTCGTAGTCGCGTGCGTGCACAAGGCCTGTGTGCACGCGGGTAATCGGTGGTGACACCGATCGCAACTCTACAAACTGCCTCCCAAGGAATCGTCAGGCGCGCGTCAAATCAGGGTAAAGTCGAAGGGGTGTAGACGTGCAACGGGGCCGCACGATGCGGCCCCGCAGGACAGTTCCACGGCAAAATCCAGCCGTGAGGTATGGTGCGTGAGTCGATCGGGCTGCGCAATCCAGGAGGACGACCCCGCGCTGGCACGCTACTCGGCACAGCCACACAGCCGCGCGACCCGATCCCGTTCGCCTGCCTAACTTGCGCGACCCATGCGCATGCCGGAATCGGCCCCCACGACCAGCTCGGCCGCCGTCACCACATGCTTCATGAGCACGCTCGTGGTGATGCCGCCCACCCCACCAGGAACGGGCGTGATTGCACCACTCTCTCCTAACACCGCCTCGGCAGCCTTAAAGTCGGCATCGCCGCACATCACACCTGAGGAGTCGAAGTTCACCCCAACGTCGAGGACTATCTGACCCTCGCGGAAACAACGCTCCCCATAGGCGCGGGGACGCCCCGTGGCCAGCACCAGGATGTCGGCCGAGCGCATCACATCCTCCAGATTGCGGGTGTGCGAGTGACACATAGTCACCGTCGCGTCGCGCTCCATCAGCAGCATCGACACCGGGCGGCCAATCACGAGGCTGCGACCCGCTACTACCACGTGCTTGCCCGCAGGGTCAATCCCGTAGTAATCCATCAGATCAAGACAGGCCGCCGCCGTGCAGGGGGCGTATCCCGCCCCGTGGCCGGAAAACACGCAGGCAAGCGCTCCTAAGCCGGCCCCATCCACATCCTTGGCAGCCTTCAGTGAATCGCTTGCCTCCTCCTCATTCAGATGGGCAGGGAGCGGGCGAAACATAAGGCAGCCGTGGAGGGTGTGATCCGCGTTCACGTTTTTGACGGCGGCTACCAGATCGGCCTGCGCCACCGATGCGGGCAACACGATACGGCGCACGGCCACGCCCAGCGAGTCGGCACGCTTAAGTACCGTACTCTCATACGAAAGATCGTTGGGACGCTCTCCCACACGCACGATGGCAAGGGCTGGCGTTACACCGCGCGCCCTGAGCGCCTCAACCCGTGGCCGCAAGTCGGCCGCAATCGCCTTGATGACAGGCTTTCCCAGCAGTATCTGTGGCATGTCTATCCTCCAATCGTGCTAGTGCTCGTTGCGCGTAATCGCCTGGCGCACCACCTCGTAGACCTCAGCAGCGCGCCGCCCCACATCCTCGGTCATTTGCCAAGACTGCCGCACCAGCTCTGAAGCAGCCTGAGCATCATCCATGGCCGCCGCATTGATGTATACGTTGAGAACGGCGGCTTCAGCTGCCCCCTTGGCAAGTGCCGCCGATGCCCCCACATCCGAGAGCGCCGCACTCGAGCCGTGCCGAGCCAGGTATTCGTCGGCCTCGATGACGCGCTCGCACACTCTCATAATTTGAAGCGGCACCTCGCAGGCCTGAATGAGAGCTGCCTGGGTTGCCCTATGACGCGCGGCGGCCTCTTCCGGTGTGTCCTTGGGCATTTTCCAGGTGGCAGCCAGGACCGAAAAGGCCTCGGCATCGGCGGCCACCAGGGCGACGAGCTCCTCGCGGCACGCGTCCAACTGGGCCATGCGCTCCTTGACTGCCTCTTCCACCTGGGCGTACTTTTTCTTACCCACGGTGAGGTTGCCCACCATGGTGCCTAGGGCCGCGCCCAAGGCTCCGGCGAAGGCCGCCGCCCCGCCGCCTCCCGGCGTGGGGGCGGCAGAGGCAAGCTCTTCAAGAAAACGTGTGTCGGGCACGGATGCCCCCTTTCCGGCCGCACGAAACCCCGACGCGCATGCGTCCTGATGATTCGCGAGCCTTATGCGTAGGCGTTAGAACAGACCGATGATCTTTCCGCTGTCATCCACATCAATGTTCTCGGCGGAAGGATGCTTACCCAAACCTGGCATGGTCATGATGTCACCCGTGAGCGCCACCACAAAACCGGCCCCGGCCGACACCTTCACATTGCGCACCGTGATACGAAAACCCTGCGGCGCGGCAAGCAACTTGGGGTCATCAGAGAAGCTGTACTGGGTCTTGGCCATACACACGGGCATGGTGCCAAATCCCAGACCCTCCAGCTGAGCGATCTGCTTTTTGGCCCCAGGAGTAAAGTCAACCCCGTCGGCGCGATAGACCCGCTGCGCGATGGCCTCAATCTTTTCGGCCAGGCCCGCCTCATCGTCATACACATACTCGAAGGTAGAAGCGCTGTGACCGGCCTCATCGCCTTGCTCGCACAGGCGCACCACCTCGCGCGCAAGGGCCTCGCCGCCCTTGCCACCCTTGGCCCACACCTCGGACAGGGCCACGTTCACACCCAGCTCACGGCACTTGGCTTCCACCAGGTCAAGCTCGGCCTTGGTGTCGATGGGGAAGGCGTTGATCGCTACCACGCAGGGCAGTTTGAACACATTGGTAACATTGTCAACATGCTGGAGCAGGTTGGGCAGACCCGCCTCCAAAGCCTCCAGATTTTCCTCGTTGAGCTGGGCCTTGGGCACGCCTCCGTGGTTTTTAAGCGCGCGCACCGTAGCAACTACCACCACGGCATCAGGCACCAATCCAGCCAGTCGGCACTTGATGTCCAGGAATTTTTCCGCACCCAAATCAGCACCAAAGCCCGCCTCAGTCACGCAGTAGTCGCCCAGGGCTAGGGCCATGCGCGTGGCCATGATGGAGTTGCAACCGTGGGCGATGTTGGCGAAGGGGCCGCCGTGCACAAAGGCCGGAGTACCCTCAAGCGTCTGCACCAAATTGGGCTTGAGAGCATCTTTGAGCAGTGCACAGAGAGCACCCTGAGCACGCAGTTGACCAGCCGTGATGGGTTCATCGTCGCGGGTGTAGCCCACCACGATGCGGGCCAGACGCTCCTTCATGTCAGAGACGCTTGTGGACAGGCAGAACACGGCCATGATCTCGGAGGCTACGGTGATGTCAAAGCCGTCCTCACGCGGCACGCCGTGAGGCTTGCCGCCCAGTCCGCACACAATATTGCGCAGCTGGCGGTCGTTCATATCAACGCAGCGCTTCCACGTGATCTTGCGCACGTCAAAGCCAAGCTCGTTGCCCTGCTGGATGTGGTTGTCAATCAAGGCGGCAAGCAGGTTGTTGGCCGCGCCGATGGCATGAAAGTCACCGGTGAAGTGCAAATTGATATCCTCCATGGGCACCACCTGGGCATACCCGCCGCCGGCCGCGCCACCTTTCACGCCAAACACCGGCCCCAGGCTCGGCTCACGCAGGGCCACCACGGCATTTTTGCCAACCTGGCGCATGGCATCTGCCAAGCCCACGGTGGTAGTGGTTTTGCCCTCACCGGCAGGCGTGGGATTGATGGCCGTCACCAAGACGAGCTTGCCGGACTCTTTTGGAAAATCCCTGAGCAGGTTGTAGTCAACCTTGGCCTTGTAGTTGCCGTACAGCTCCAGGTATTCTTGCGGCACGCCAGCGCGTTCAGCGACGGCGGAGATGTGCTCGGGGATTGCCGATTGGGCGATTTGGATATCGGAGAGCACTTCAGGTACTTCCTTCCTATCAGGGTTCACTGCGCTTGCGCCTATCGGATATCGCCTGAGAAGGGATAAGCTGCAGACGCACGCAAAGGCGCCCGGACCGAAGCACTGCAGAGGGAAAACCCCAGCCCATGGGGCGCAGTTAAACCGAATGATACAACGAGGTCATTCTACTCCCCTTCCCCTTCTTGTTTTCGTTTTCGTGCGTGTTTCCTGGCAAGCGGCAAACCGTCAAAGCGCGTAATAAATCCGCCTACGGTCGAAATATACCGTCTACCGGTAGCAAGCGGCTGAGCTTCCGGAGACAGATTGAGGTCATAGTAAGGACTGTGAATCACACACGACAAAACCAACGAGAACGTAAGGAACAGTCAACAGTCCAGCGACCGTTTTACGAAGGAGTGCGGAGCGGCGGCGCGGGTGTAAGGCCGCATGCTATGATGAACCCCACTCGCCCTGCGACCATCAGTCATATGCAACCAAAGGACACGCCATGAATGAAGAAGCAGAGTCCATCCTCCTGGTAGACGACGAACAGTCCATCACCGATTTCGTTTCATACAACCTGGCTAAAGAGGGATTTCGCGTAGACGTGGCCGCCAATGGAGAAGAGGCGCTGGCCCTTGCCCTGCGCAAGCGCTACGACCTGTTCGTCTTAGACATCATGCTTCCCGGTATGGATGGCTACGAGCTGTGTCGGCGCCTGCGCTCCCGCACAAGCGCGCCCGTACTCTTCCTCTCCGCCCGCGACACCGAGCTTGACAAGGTGGTAGGCCTTGAGATTGGGGGCGATGACTACCTGGCCAAGCCCTTCGGTGTGCGCGAACTCATCGCCCGCGTGCGCGCCCTGCTACGTCGTGGCACCGCCGAATCGCCTGAGTCCGGCGCGCTTACCGTATCCGGCATCACCCTGGATGAAGATCGTCACACCGCTGTGGGTCCCCAGGGTCCGATCAATCTTACCCCGCGCGAGTTTGAGCTGCTGGCAGCCCTCATGAAAAGCGCCGGTAAGGTGGTTGTTCGCGAAGAACTGCTGCGTGAGGCCTGGGGCTGGGAATATATCACCGAGACCAAAACCGTGGACACGCACATCAAGCGCCTGCGCGACAAGCTCGCGGCTGCGGGCTTTGACCCCGGCATCATTGAGACGGTGCGCGGCTACGGCTACCGCCTGCGCCCCTAAAGCCAAAGAACAGGGACACAGGCCATGAGGCGACTCCAGACCTACTTTGCCGTCCTGACCTCAATCTTTGCCTTTGCAGGAGCGATTGGGGCCTTGACGGTCGAAGAGCTCCTTGACCTTGACTCCGACAACATCCTTGTCACCTTCTGGGCTTTTCTCACCTGCGGCACGCTCGTGTTCATCGTATCCCTCATCATTGGCCACTACATCGCCGAACCCCTCCTTGAACTGCACCGCAAGGCGCGTGCCGTACTTGAAGGCGGCACCCAGATGGTCGTAAGCTCTGAAGACAAGCTCTATGAGGCCGATTTGTTAGCCGCTGACTTCGCCGAACTCAGTGAGCAGGCTCGCACTAAAATGGCCGATTTGGCCATGCAGCAAAAGCGCCAAACCCAGTTTATCAGCGACGTAGCCCACGAGCTGCGCACGCCTCTTACCGCCATCCGTGGCACTGCCGAAACCCTCACCGATCCCGACATGCCGCCCGATATGCGCGAGCGGTTCTGCCACGTGATCATCAACGAGTCCGAACGCCTGACCCGCATGACCAACGACCTGCTCACGCTTCAACATGTAGAGGAGGGCACCGACCAGGCAAGCTGGCGGCGTGTGAACCTGCACGACGTGGTAGCCCGCGTAGCCGAGGCGGTGGAGCCGCTCATTGAGGAGCAGGGAGGCACCCTTGAGGTGACAGGCGAGGCTCCCGACGTGCTAGGCAATGCCGATCGCCTTCAGCAGGTGGTCTATAACCTGGTGGCCAACGCCGCACGTTTTATCGGCGAAGGCGGACGCGTGACGGTGGTGCTGGAGGGGCTAGCCGACCGCTCGGTCATTACCGTGCTTGATGACGGGCCTGGCTTTGGCACCATCGACCCCAAGATGCTTTTCACCCGCTTTTTCCGTGGCGACAATTCGCGCGCCCGCAGCACCGGCGGCACCGGCCTGGGGCTGTCAATCGCCAAGAGCACCGTGGAGGCGCACGATGGCACCATTGAGGCCTTCAACCGCGCCGAAGGCGGTGCCTGCTTCATCGTCACCCTCCCCAGCATCCACGAGCATATTCGCTAGCCCGTCTGCCGCCTTAGCCTCGGCGGCGCCAGCGAGTGAGACGACGTTCGGCCAGCTCAAACATCTCGTAGAGGATCACACCCATCAAAGCCATAGCGATGATGCCGGCAAACATCTTGGGATAGGCCAAAAGCGCCCAGGCATCCACGATGAAATAGCCCAGACCCGTAGAACCCGCAATGCTCTCCGCAAAAAATAGGATGGCCACCGCCGTACCGCTGGATATACGCAGAGCGGTGAACAGGTCAGGCAGGGTTGCGGGCACCACCACATGACGATACACGTCCCAGCGGCCCGCCCCCAGTGAGCGCATGGACATCACGGACTGCTCGGGCACGCCCTGAGCCGCATCGCGCACCGTGACCAACACCTGAAAGAAAATGGTGATGGCAATGAGGGTGATTTTAGGCGCATCGGCCAGGCCCATGAGCACGATGAGCACCGGCAGCAACACTACCTTAGGTAGGGGATAGAGCACATAGAGCACCGGGGCAAACACCGCATCCACGCGCGGAGAGCGCCCACAGGCAAGGCCCAAGGGGATCGCCAGCACCGTACCGATAATCATGGCCACAACCACGCGATAGAAGCTCACCAAAAAGGCCGGCCACAGCTCGTCGCCGTATTCGATCACCATGGGAATGGCTTCTGCGGGGCCGGGCAAGGCCGTAGCATCAATGAGCACGGCCACAATCTGCCAGCAGACAAGGATGAAGATGATGGCCAGCACATAGCCCACCACCTTGCGCACAAGACCGCCCTCAGACATGGCTGACCTCCTTGCTGAGAGTGTCCATTCCAACACCGGGGGCATTGGCGCGCAGGACGTCGCGCAGGGCGCGGCAGCGTTCAAAAAAGAGTGGATTGGCGCGCCAGTCTGCCGCATCCATCTCGGCGTTCTCAATCACCTGGGCCACCCGACCAGGCCGCGCCGTCAGCGCTATCACGCGCTGACCTAAAAACACCGCCTCCTCGATAGAGTGCGTGACAAGCACCTGGGCATATCCACTCTCCTTCCAGGTGCGCTTGAGCATGTTCTGCATGTCTTCGCGCAGCAGAGCATCCAGGGCCGACAGCGGCTCATCCATGAGCAGCAGGTCGATATCACAGGCCAGAGCGCGCGCCATGGCCAGCCGCTGACGCATGCCACCGGAAAGCTCGGCAGGATAGGCGGCCGCAAAATCGGATAGGCCCACGCGGGCCAGCGCCTCAGCCACGCGTCGGACGCGCTCGCGCTTGGGTACGCGACGCACCTCCAAGCCTAACCCGGCATTGTGCTCCACTGTCTTCCACGGCATCAGACCAAAATCCTGCAGAATAAGAGCCGTCTCAAGCCGGGGACGCGCCACCCGCGCGCCATCCACCAGCACCTCGCCCTGGGTGGGCGCAAGAAGGCCGCAGGCCAAAAGCAGACTCGTGGATTTACCGCAGCCAGAAGGGCCCAAAATCGCCACCGCCTCGCCGGGGCGCACCTCCAGATTGAACGAATCCAAGGCATGGGTGGTGCCGCGCGCACCGTCATAGACCTGTAACACATCATGAAACGCCAGCTTGGGCGCAGGGCCAGCCGTAGTCATGCCCCCTGATAAGGCCTTCGAGCCCGCCTGGGTGACCCCGAAAGCGGCCTCAGACACCCCTGGAGCCTTGAATCTGGCCGCATCCAGCCCCTGCTTCGCTTGGATAGGACATCTCCCCTTTCTCGGGTACGCCCGCTCACGGGCGAACGGCATACGGAGCGCAGCACCTGCACCCCAACCCGCCATTGTAGCGCACGGCCCTTAATCAAGCTTTTGCAGGGGAGGATTCCTTAGCTATGCGGCGGCCAATCTTGCGCATCTCAATAAACACGAAGATGCTCACGGTGAAGATCGCCAAGAAATCCGAGGTCGGCACCGCAAAATACACCGCATCGAGCGCATCCAAAAACGGGATGAACTGGGGCAGTATCTCGGGGAAAATCAGCGTCAGCGGTATAAGGAACAGGATCTGACGCGTAAGGGATAGGATGATACTCTTGGCCGGCTGGCCCGTGGCCTGGAAGTAGTTAGATCCCACCACCTGAAAACCGATGACGGGCAGCAAAATCAGGTTGACGCGCAGCGCGAAAGATGCCAGGTCGACCAGGGATTCCTCACTGATGCCAAAAAAGCCGATGATCTGGGGTGCAAAGACCATAATTCCAATCCATATCACCGTGCCGATGGCGGTCGCACCAGCCACGCCTACGCACAGGATGGTACGTACGCGCCGCCACAGCCGTGCGCCGTAGTTGAAACCCAGAAGCGGCTGGATGGCTGTCGACATACCAATGAGCGGCAGGATGCTAAACATCGCCACGCGCCCTACCACACCCACGGCGGCCAGGGCGCCATCAGCCCCAATGGGATCAGTCGCACCATAGCGTGCCAGCGCGTAATTGGTTACAAGCATGGACACAGCCGAACCAATCTGAACAGCAAACGAGGCAGTGCCCAAAGTGAGGATGCGCCCCACCAGACGCCCCTTGAGAGGTAGATATTTGACGCGCAGACGTATCGCCACGTTGGGCGTGCGGGTGAAATACCAGATGACGGTGAGGCAGCTTATGAACATGCCGCAGATGGTGGCAAGAGCGCTACCAGCCACACCAAGGCCCATCCCCAGCACGAAGATGGCGTTGAACAGGGTGCAGCCCACCGCTCCAATCAGCATCGTCATAAACGCGCGGTTGGGGGCACCGGTGGTGCGGATAAAGTTATTGAGACCCAAGCCCACAATCTGGAAGACGCAGCCCAGGCTAAGAATCTGAATGAACTCGCGCGCATAGGGGCGCACACTGTCGGTGGCCGATGACAGGGTAAGCAGCGCCTCCATGAACGCCGGAATGTGAGTAAGCACGGCCATGGTGAACGAGGCAAGCACGCCCAGCACGGCAGTGTTGCCCAGAATGTTTTCGGCCTCATCATGCTTGCCCTCACCTAGACGCAAGGCCGCAAGCGCGTTGCCACCACCACCGATGAGCAGGGCCAGCGCCATAAACACGGTCATGATGGGACTTGCCACAGTCACGGCCGTCAAACCAAGCTCGCCCACACCGTGCCCGAGAAATACCGAGTCGATAATCTGGTAGGTTCCATTCACGACCATACCCAAGATGGCGGGCACCGCAAACTCCAGGACAAGCTTGGGGATGCTGCCCGTGCCCATGCGGGTTACGCGCTCGCTCTCTTTCGAAGCATCAGGTGTGCCTGCCGCAGGGATGTCATCCTGTGCGGACGCCTTAGCCTGAACAGGACCATCATTTTGAGCAGGAGCGGTGACGATGGCGGGAGCATCGCCTTGAGTGGAAGCATTGCCCCGATTGGAGGCCTCATCCTGGGCGGATGTTCCAGCTGCGTGACGCACGACCCCCTCGCCCGTACCAGAGACGGATGGGATGGATTCAGTTGGCTCCTTAGATTCGCTCATATGTTCTTGCTGCCTCTCCTGCGCACGAAAAACACCGGTGGATTACTACCGCCGTGCCGAAATTCCTCATGCACCCGGCGGCCGCAAAACCCGCATTGTAGAGAGCGAACCTACTCAGAGCAAACCTTTATCGCCCTAGAAAGTTTAGACCGTGGAGCTTCCACAAGTTCTTCACCATGGCCGAGTGCGCCCAAGCCGCACGAGTGAAGGAAAGACATACCGCACCCGACACCCTCCCCTATCCTTTTCAGGACTGGGGATGCAGCAGGGACTCCACCGACAACGCAATAGCATCCAAGAGCTCTTTGAGGAGCCCATCCAAGCAGGCCTCGCTGGTCACGCCCAAACGCCCGCCCGCCAGATCGGCCAGATAGGCGGGATTGTTACGGCCGTCAGTTTCCACGGGGCGCACGGGCCGAAACACGTTCACGCCGCAGCCCACCACCACGCAGCCGTCGCGCGCCTCAAGCGCAATCCCACAGACCTTGCCTGCATCGCACACCACATCATTGGGGTGTTTGATGCGAAGGGACTGGGCAAGCGCCCGAGCCTCCTCCGCCGAGGGAGCATCTTTCCCCCCCGCACCAGTGCCGACAGATGCCGCGCCCGCAGCTTTCGTCTTCTTGACGCGCGACCCGCCAGCCTTATCTGGATCCACCTCGGCCATCGCCGGTTCCTCATGAAACCCAGTAGAATCCACCCCGCACACGGCGCGCGCCACCCCGCACACGGCACGCGCGATGGCGGGACTCAAGCCCGGCCACTCTTGCGCCGAGGAAGCGGGCCGCAGCACCAGGGAAAAATACAGGCCGCCTTCCGGACTCATCCACACGCGCCCCCACTGCCCGCGCCCCTTGCTCTGGCTGCGGGCCACCACCACCGTACCCTCGGGTGCGCCCCTCTTGGCAAGCTCCCAGGCATCGTCATTGGTGGACGCGGTCAGGTCTTTGCGAATGATGGAGAAGTGCATGCGTGCCTTTCTTATCGAAAGAATCAAAGGCGCGCCCCACAGGAAGCGCGCCCGAAAGTAAGGGCAGACCACTCAAGCCCGCCCCTCTAATTGTGCGAGAAAAAACCTACAGCAGTCCTGTTACCTTGCCCAGCAAAAGCTCAAAGCTCACGCCGCGTGCCTGGAAATCCGGCTGCTTGGCAGACACAAGCATGGCATCGTGAGTCAAATCACCCGCAAAGCTCACCGCCTCGGCCAGGGACCTCCCCGCCATCACAGCGGCCAGAAGCGCGCTGGCATACAGGTCGCCCGTACCGTGAAGCATGTAGGGCAGGTACTCGTTTTTGGCCTCGAAGAAATCGCAGTCGCGTCCGGCCACAAAATTGCGAATCAGCCCATCGCCACGCTGAATACCCTTGAGCACCACGTTTTTGGCACCCGTATCCAGTAGTGCCCTCACAATGCGCTCGGCCTCGGCATCGCTCACATTTACGCCGCCCCAGTCATCCCCGATGGGTTCGCCCAAAATGATGGCCGCCTCAGTGAGGTTGGGGGTTAGGATATCGGCATCAGCTGCCAGCTCAGCCATAGCCTGGCACAGCTCCGGCGTGTACGTGGGATAAACCTTGCCATGGTCAGCCATCACCGGATCCACCACGCGAAGCGCCTTGGGATAGGCCGCATAGATGCTGCGGATGATGTCCACCTGCTCGGGCGCACCCAAGAAGCCGGAATACACCGCGTCCAGATCAATCCCGATGCCCTTCCATGCATTCAGATAATCAGGAAGGATATTCGTAGTGTCGTGCATGTACCAACCGGGAAAGGCCGTGTGGCTGGAAAACAGGCCCGTGGGCACCGGACACACGTCGCAGCCTGCGGCAGAAAGCACCGGAATGGCCACTCCCAGTGAACATTTGCCGTAGCCGCATAGGTCGTGGACGGCGGCGACGCGCGGAATATAGTCACCCTCACGGCGGTAGAGGGCCTCTTTGTCTGCCATGATTAACTCCTTACCTCGTGCGCCCGAGGCCACCCCTTACCTAGGTGGACTGCGACCCCAGACGCGTACGGGGCGGCCCTCTGAGCCGCCCCACCTTTCGTACAAGCGTCGATATTACGTGAGTGCCACACCTCCGCGTCATCCGCCACGCGCAATCCCACGAAAAACGAACGGGAGCGCAAAGCACAGACTGCAGCGCGACTTACGAAGCAGGGTACCGGGCGCAAACTATGCGCGTGATGCGCGAACGCCGGCTTAGACGCGCAGCACACCCTAGCTCATCCGCCCGCTTTCCACCGAATAGGATATATCGGCGAAAGCGCAGGTAGAAGCGCGGTGGCTTACCAGTACGATCGTCTTATCTTCTCTGAATTCATCCAAAGCCTTGAGCACTGAAGCCTCAGTGAGGCTGTCCAGATTGGAGGTTGGCTCATCCAGAAGCACACAGGGTGCATCGTGTAAAAACACGCGGGCTAGGCCGATGCGCTGGCGCTCGCCGCCAGACAGAGTTGACCCCAGCTCGCCCACCGGAGTGTTGAGACCCTTGCGCAGCTGCGCCACCAGCCCGTCTAGCGAGGCCTTGCGGCAGGCCTCCTCCAGCTCCTCACGAGTGGCATCCTGCTTGGCAATCCGCAGGTTGTCGGCCACCGTACCCACAAACAGGTGCGTGTCCTGGGTCATATAGCTTTGGTTGTTGCGCAGGCTCGCCGTGTTCACTCCGCGCAGGTCACAGCCGGATATCTCCACGCTTCCCTGGGTGGGATCCCAAAAACGCATGAGAAGCTTTAGCAGGGTGGACTTGCCCGACCCGCTTTTGCCCACCACGCTCACAACGCGCCCCTTGGGGAAAAGCGCGCTCACGTCGCTCAGCACAGTCTCATCGCCGTAGGAAAAGCTCACCTTGCGTACTGCCGCCCCATCAAAGACCACGTCGCGCCCGTCAAGGACATCGGGACACTGGGGAGTCTCATCCAGTACGTCAAGTACCCGCGCACCCGAGGCGATGGTCTGCTGCAGTGTAGTACCCAGGGCGGATACCGCCAGCACCGGCCCAAACGACGACATAACGGCCATAATGGAGATGACCCCGGCCGAAAACGAGAGCGCACCCTGGGCATGTAGGAAATAGGCGCAGACGATGGCGAGCGCATCAAAGGCCAGCACCAAGCCACCCGTTACCGCCGAGGCCAAGCCCGTGCGGTTTTTGAGCACGGCCTCAGACTGAGACAGGGCTGCGGTGCAGGCCACCAAGCGCTGAGAGCGCTGCTCCTCACAGCCATACTGGAGCACCTCAAACAAGCCGCGCAGGCTTTCTAGGACATAGGAATTAGCATCACCCAGCTGATTGCGCACATCCAAACCAGCCTGGGCCGCCCCGCGCGATGACACGAGCGGCACAATCACGCCAATCACCAGATAGGCGCAGGCCGCCACCAGCGCAAGCTGCCAGGCCTGCACGACGATGAAGGCAATCATTCCTACGCTCACCAAAATCGCAATGAGCACGGGTGAGATGGTGTGTGCGTAAAAGACCTCAAGCAGCTCGATGTCGGCGGTTGCCATGGAAAGCAGGTTACCCTTGTCACGCCCCTCCAGCTTGGCGGGGGCCAGGCGACGCAGGGCTCCAAACACCTTATCGCGAATGAGGGCGAGAAGCTTAAAGGCGATGAAGTGGTTACACAGCTGCTCCCCGTAGTGGAAAAAACCTCGACTTATACCGCAGATGGCAATGAGGGCCACCGCTGTACTAAAGCCCGTGATGCCGGGTGCACCACTTGCCACCAGCAGGCCCGAGGCACCATAGATGGTAAGAAAGATTGCGGCTGCAAAGCCTATCACGCCCAGGACCACCGCTAAAACCATGAACGGGACGAGGGGTTTGACCAGTACAATCAGCCGCGCCATCACCTCAAGGCCCGAACGGTGCGGCCGAAGCTTTTTGCTGGGCGCACCGGCCTGAAAAGACGCGCTTGCTGTCAAGGCAGCTTCACTGGTCGCAACGGCTGCAACTCCGGCAGCCGCAGCGGCCGCGCCAGTCGCAGCGTCCCCGGCAGCCGCGCCGGCCGTAGCAGCCTCCGCAGTAGCCGCATCCCTGGCAGCCGCAGTTGCATCCCCGGCAACCGTACCTTCCGCCGCAATTATCGCCTCAAAACGCTCGCCCGCGTAGGCCTCCAGCTCCTGCTGACGCTGCCATAAATCGGCATAGACCCCGCCACGCGCCAGCAGCTCCTCATGCGTGCCGTTTTCCACAGCGCGCCCGTCCTTCAGCACATATATGCGCACAGCATCGGCGACCACCGCCAGGCGATGCGAGATGGCGATAACCGCCTTCTCGCGTGCCAGCTCGTGCATAACCTCCACGATGGCCCGTTCGCTTTCCACGTCAATGTTCGACGTAGCCTCGTCAAAGATGTAAACCGATGCATCGCGAAGCAGGGCACGCGCAATAGCCAGGCGCTGGCGCTGCCCGCCCGACAGGTTCGAGCCCGCCTCAGCCACAGGCGCATCCAGCCCCCCGGCCATACGCACGAAGTCGGCCAAGCGGCAGCGCTCCAGGGCGTCCCACAAGCGCTCCTCATCGGCATCGGGATTGCCCATGAGCAGGTTCTCCCTGATCGTGCCCTTAAACAAGGCGCTGGAGAAGGTGACCGTCACCACATCGCGCATGAGGCTTGTGCGCTCAATTTCGCGCACGTCCAGCCCGCCAATGCGCACCTGTCCCTCATAGGCAGCATTCCTGCCCGAAAGCACCCCGGCGAGCGTGGACTTGCCCGACCCGCTTTCGCCCACGATGGCGGTCATCCCGCGCTCGGGAGCGTTCAGATCCACCCCATCAAGGGCGCGACGATTACTGTCATAGCTGTAGATAAGACCTCGGCACTCAACCGCACGCGAAGGCCCGTCAAAGGTGCGTGTGCCCTTGTCGGGGTCGGGTGTGGCCAAGAGCTTGAACATGCGGTCAGCCGCCGCCATCCCGTTCATCGCGGTATGAAAGAGCGAACCCAGCGCACGCATGGGGATGAAAAACTCGGCGGACAAAAACACGATGGTGAAGGCCCCGGCAAAGGTAATCAACCCGCCTGAGAACTGGAACAGCGCCACCACAATGCCGATGGCCGCGCCGCCGTAGGCCAGCAAATCCATCACCGTAATGGAATTGAGCTGCATACGCAAAAGACGCATCGTCGCTCTACGGAAGTTCTCGGCCTGCTTGTTCATCTGCGCGTGGTGCGCCTCATCGGCCTGATAGATCTTAAGGGTGGTCAGGCCCTGGACGTTTTCTAAAAACGTAGCGCCTAGGTCGGAGTAGCTGTGCATATAGGCACCCACCACACGCTTGGCAATCTTGCGCACAAGCATGGTGGAGAGGGGAATAAGCGGCACACAGACAAACAGCACGATTGCCGCCACAGGCGAATGGGGCACCAAAAAACAGAAGAGCGTGATGGGTGCTAGCACCGCGTAGAACACCTGCGGCATGTAGGAGCCAAAATACACCTCCAGCTGCTCCACACCGTCAGTACACATCTGCACCGCTGAGCTGGTGGGGATGCGCTCGGCATAGGCAGGCCCCATGCGGATGAGCTTGTCGTAAAGCTCCTGGCGAATCGTGCGCTTGGCAAGCGATGCCGCCTTAAAGCCCATGCGCTGGGCGGCCGTCTGACAGACCATACGCACGATGATAACCAAGGCCGCCAGCACCATCAGGCTCACCAGGGACTCATCGGTGGACACACCCTTAAGCATCTTCTGCAAAAACCTGCCGATTGCCATCATGAGGATGATATTGGCAATGAGCGCAATCCATTGGAAGGCGACGTTGGCGGCAATGTATTTCTTGGCACCGGGCACCATCGCAAGAAGTCGTTTATCAAGCACGAAGCGCATCCTCCCTCGTCTAGCCGGACCATGCCACGACACACCGAAGCCCTCCTTGGAGTTAAAGGCGCAGGAGGGAAATGATTTCCGATTTCGCCAAGAATTTATACCCCAAGAACCCAGATTGGAACAACCATTACTCCATCATCTCGCATATAGCTAAACTGACCCGTGCCAACGAGCACCATCAAAAAGGATGGTGCGTTCATCGTTTTCTCGTCTATCTTTTTACGTAAAGCAAGAAGGTTTTTGGCACCCTCGTTAATGAAATCATCGCCACCTAGTTTTACTTTGATAAGCCCATATTTACCTGAGCGAAGTCTTAAAACAATATCGCATTCAAGACCGTTTTTATCTCGATAATGGCAAACTTCGCCATCCAGCACATCTGCATAGACCCGAAGGTCTCTTACGCACAAGTCCTCAAACATCAGACCAAACGTATTTAGATCATTGATCAAATCATGAGGACCAATCCCTAAGGCAGCAGTTCCTATCGAAGGGTCAACAAAATGTCTCGTCGGGGTTGATCTAATGGCGGTTTTAGAGCGCAAATTTGGATTCCACGCAGACACGTCATCTATTACAAAAATTTGCCGTAGGGCCTCAATGTACTCAAGAAATGTTTTTTCTCCTACCCTCAAACCTGCTTGACTAAGATCTTCTCGCATGCTCGAGAAGCTTCCCTGAGAAGAAACCATTCGCGCATAAGAGCGTAATAGAGCATAAGCGATTTGAGGCTTTCTCTTAGTATCGTCCACTCGAGAAATATCAATTGTTGCAACGGCATCAACATAGTCTATCGCCTGCCTCAAAGCGATATCATCTTCTAAATGTATCGCTTTTGGCCATCCCCCTCTACAGGCACGAAAGGCC
>CAYTIS010000026.1:7322-16552 GCA_964438035.1 uncultured Slackia sp. | reverse complement strand
ACATCCGTTGCAGGCAGAGTTCGTGAGAAAGTTCTTCATTTCAATCCCCTTAGCACAGCCACAGCGAAGTTCCATACGATCACGATGCTGTCAAAATGCCTTGTAATTGTACAATTTGAGCAAAGATGGCGTTTGGTTGGGATCAACCAGCTAGCAGAAGATTGCGCCCGAAATCCTTGGCTTTTCCCTCGAAAATGATATCGTGGATACCTTGCCTTCGTGCTTCTCGCGCAACACGAATGAAATGAAATTCAGACAAGCTTTTGGTAAAACTTCTGCAAGATTTCGGCAAGACCTGACAGAGTTTTCCCCTGAACATCAATCTAAGGGCTAAGATGTACTCATGATGCCTACGAATTACAGGTCGTGAATAATCGGGTTTTACACAGGTTTTAAAACATAACCCAATAATTCGAGTGGACATATGTTTTCGAAGCATATCCTTATTGAAGCGCAAAATGAAAAACAGGCCGATAGGCCTGCTGAAATGTTGGTAGCCCGGAGGGGATTCGAACCCCCGATCTTCGCCTTGAGAGGGCGATGTCCTAAACCGCTAGACGACCGGGCCGTATGTCATGCGCCTGAAGAATGGCTGGGGTGGAAGGAGTCGAACCCTCACAGACGGAACCAGAATCCGTAGTACTGACCATTATACGACACCCCAGTACATGCTCACCCTGGCTGGGCCGCCACACGGCCCGCATCCCAAGCGCGAGTGAGTATATTACGGGTTCGCCTTGGGAGCGTCAACCATCTTTCGCATCTTTTTTGATTCGACCCGTGTTGGGCCGCTCCAGCAGGGTGCGCAGGCGATTCGCACCCCCCTGCAAGGGACGGGTTTTGCACAGGGGGGAAAGTTGGTGGAATGCAAAGTGGAAAACGCAGGCGCCCTCAAGGGTGCCAGAACGAGCCGGCAAGATTTCGAACAGACCCACCATCAAGGCCGGGCTGAAATACGGCGACAGCACAGGCCAGACAGCCGAGAAAAAAAGATGAGCTGTCATGGCGAACGGTGCATCTTCGACGGTGAGCGGAAGTTCTGAGGAGCAGCATCGAGAGCATCAAAAACAACAAAACGGGGAGGATCAAGCATGCACATCGCCAGATGCCTGTCTACTTCAACACAGGGCCGCAAGCGGCAAAGCAGGCAGGAACACGAGCACGTCACCGCTGGTCACCTCGATATATGCAGGTGCACCCGTCAGCTCGTTGGACACGCCCAGAGACGAGTCACACGGCAGGGTAGCATCTTCAAGCTTGTAGAGCAGACCGCGCTCGCTCACCCCCCGCGCATCACCACCCACAGCACACACGGACACCACCCCCGTAATGCCACCTGCGATGGCAAGCGCGGTGGGCGCAGGGCGATCCGTCGCGCGCGAGGACAGGGCCACCACCACACTACCCTCGCCTACACTCGCCACATGCATACCGCGCCGGGCGAAGCGGATGAGGGTCTGAAAGGTGGCCAGAGTCTGATCAAGCCGCCCGCCCAAGGCCCCGTAGATAACAAGTGAAGCATGCCCCGCCCGCCAGGCCCACTCGCAGGCCAGCTCCAGATCAGTGGCATCTTTCATGACAGCATGAGACTCCACACAGGGCGCATCGGGCACATGGCCCAAGGAGTCAAAATCACCAAGGGCCACATCGGGGGTCACCCCCATGTGCTCAAGGCTCGCAAACCCAGCGTCAGCCGCAACCACGCAGGCAAAGCGTCCGGCCGCCCGCTCGACCGCAAAATGCTCGGCATCGAAGGAGGCTGAACCCACGACGGCGCAGCAATGCGAGAAATCCATTGAGATCCTTTCGATACACGCAAGCCCACATCGTCTTCCTACGCCCCCTCGGAGCCGACAAGGGCGCGGGCGAAGTCGCGGGCGTCGAAGGGACGCAAATCGTCAACCCCCTCCCCCACACCGATGCACAGGATGGGCAGCTCTAGCTCGTGCGACACCGCCAGCGCGATACCTCCCTTGGCTGTACCATCCAGCTTGGTCACGATCACGCCGTCTAAGTCGAGCGACTGGTTGAACACGCGCGCCTGGGCAAGGCCGTTTTGTCCGGTGGTGGCATCAATCACAAGAACGGTGAGCACGGGTGCCGCACTGCGCTTGCGCACCACCTCGCAGACCTTGGACAGTTCGCGCATCAGATCATCGGAAGTGTGCAGACGCCCGGCGGTGTCGATCAACACCAGGTCAGCCCCCTCGCGCTCGGCCACCTCAATCGTCTCATAGCACACACTCGCAGGATCAGCGCCACGCCTGCGCTCCACGATCCTCACGTCGCTACGCCGTGCCCACTCCTCAAGTTGCTCGATGGCAGCCGCGCGAAAGGTATCGGCCGCGCCTAGCACTACCTGGGTGCCCTGAGCCTTGGCCTTGGCGGCAAGCTTGCCCGTAGTGGTGGTCTTGCCCGAGCCGTTCACCCCCACTAAAACCACGCAGCAGGGACGCGTATCAAGCGGATTTGCCTCAGGCGTGAAAAAGGCCTCTTCGATGCGCTTTTCAAGCGCGGCAATGACGGCAGCTCCATCGGGCAGGGCCTTTCGTTTTGCCTGGTCACGCAGCTCACTCACAATCTGTTCGGCAGCGTGGGCTCCCATGTCGCTCAAGATGAGGGTCTCTTCTAGGTCATCCCAAAAGTCCTCACCCACATCAGGGCCTGCGTCGAGCAGAAGGTTAAGTGATTCCTGAAGCCGCTCACGGCTCTTGGCCAGACCGGCCTTCATGCGTTCGAACAACGCCATTGATCTTTCCCTTTCTCGCTCAATGCAGCAGACAACCCTCATTCAAGGGGCGTATCCTTCACCTCGAGAGTCACACGCCATAGGCTCGTCTTGCGCGGCAGAATGCGCCATGCTCAGCGTGGGACACACATTACGCGACGTGCGGCGCGCGCTCGACACGCGGCACACGTTTGCCTTGCGCAGCAGGTGTCTACACGGCACGCGGCGAACCCGCCTTATTCAGCGCGAGACCCATCCTCCTCGACCTGGGGCAAAGCTGCCTCAAGGCGCTGAGACACCACCTTGGTCACCCCATCAGCCTGCATCGATACACCATAGAGCACGTCAGAGGTTTCCATCGTGCGCCGCTGGTGCGTGATCATGATGAGCTGTGTGTGGGTGCGCAGGGTTTGGAGATAGGCGATGAGACGACGCAGGTTGCTATCATCCAGAGCCGCCTCCACCTCGTCAAGCAAGTAAAACGGCGTGCGGCGAATACGATAGACGGCGAAGAGCAGCGCCAGGGCCGTCAGCGATTTCTCGCCGCCGCTCATGAGTGACATCTTGGCAATCTTTTTGCCGCGCGGCTGGGCATGCATTTCCACCCCCATGGTGTCAGGATCGTCTTCACCCACGAGGCTCAACGATGCCGTACCACCCGGAAACAGGGTGCCGAAGATTTCCTGAAAATTGGCATTGACCTGGGTAAAGGTGGCATCAAATTGCACGCGCATGCGCTCGTCAATCGCCGCCACAATCCGCTTGAGGGCGCGCCGGGCCGCCTCCATATCCTCTATCTGGGCCTCCATATAAGCATGGCGTTCCTTGGCGGCTGCGTATTCCTCGGCGGCCGCAGAATCGATGGTGCCCATGGACGAAAGGCGACGACGCAGCTTAAATACCTCCCCTTCCACCTGGGCGCGATCGGTGGGTGCGGGAGTCTCAAGGGCGGTTTCCAGAGGTACACCGCACTGATCAACAATGGTGGCAACCGCGCCCTCCACCTGCACTTCAAGACGGCCTTTGATCACCCTCACCTCGGAAAGTGCACTCTGGGCCGCATCCAGGCGTTCCTTGGCGACCAAGGTGGCCTGGCGCGCCTCGTTGATGGAGGCTGAAAGACTGGCCGAAGTACTTTGCTCCAAGGCGGCCTTGCTCGCCAGAGTATCCACCCAGATCTGCGCGGCTCCCTTCAGGTCAGCCAGAAGCTCGTGCAGCGGCAGGATACGACCCTGAGCCACCTCCAACACGGCCAGCTCGCGCTCGGCACGTGCCTTGGAGTGATTCGCTCGCTCCAGGTCACGCTCACGTTCATGCAGCTCACGCGAAGTAAAGCGCACACGCTCCTTGGTGGCGGCATGCTCCGTCTTGACAGTCGAGAGACGCCCAGAAAGATCCTGCTCCTTACTATAGGCCACTGCGCGCCTGCCCGTCAGCTCGCTCACCTGGGCCTCAATCCGCTCGCGCTCGGTTCGGGCAGCCTCAGCACTAGCCTCCAGCTCGGCAATGCGCGGCTCCACACAGGTCAGCTTCTCCTCATTTTTAGCGATGTCAGCCTCAAGGCGTTTGAGAGTGGCTTCCAGGGTCCCCACGCGATTGGCCAGACGTGCGCGCTCGGCCTGCGCGCTGTCATTGGCTCCCTTGCGCTGGGCATAGGTACGCGAAAGCTCCAGGCTCATGGCGCGCCTGCGCCCCAACTCCGCATCACAACGCGCCTGCGCCTCGGCTGCCTGCTCAAGAGCGCGAGCAGCTTCCTCATCTCGTGTGCGCAGCTCGGCTAAGGCTCGCTCGCGGGCCAGTACTCCGTTATCAGAAGAGGCCTTGGTGGCAAGGGCGATTTTCACCCCGGGCCACACGATTGCCCCGTCAAGACAGACAATCCGCACACCTGTGAGGCCCAGGCCCAGCGCCTCATCGAGATTGGCGGCCACCACCACATCACCAAGCAGAACAGCAAGGGTACCTGCCAGCTCGGCGGGAAAGCTAAGCTGGTCAAGCAGTCTCTCGGGCCGACCCGATACGCCCTCAGCATCGATGCCACCAGCAGTATCACCAGCGCCAGCACCAGTGACACCGGCAAAAACGGCAGCATCGCCACCAAAGGCACCAGCATCCCCATCACTAGCGCCCACAGCGCTCGCCTGGGGAATAAGAATGCTCGCCTGACCCTGCTTGCCACTCTCAATAAGGCCCTGAGCCATGCGCTTGGCACTTAAGGCATCCTGGGCGCAAAAACCGGTGAGATCATCGCCCAAAAGCCGCTCCACCACAGCTTCAAGCTGGGGCGGAGCGCCAATCAGTTCGGAAACGGGGCGCGCCTTAGTATCAAGAGCCTGAGCATGTTTGACCATCCAGGAAGAGGCATCGTTGTGCGCCCGCATACGCCGGTTGAGCTCTTCAAGAGCGGTGATATTGCCCTCGATGCGCTGCTTTTCCTTGCGCGCTGTGTCCTGGGCGGCCCGCGCTGCAGCCAAGGCACGTTCGGCCTCGCTCACCTCTTGGGTAGCCTGGCGGCTTTGGGCAAGCAAGGCCTCCAGCTCCTTGGCCTCCTCATCCAGCCCCTGGCTTTGAAGCTCAAGGCTTGTACGTGCCTGATTGAGCTCCTCACGTGCGTCAGCGCGCTTGGATTGGAGCACCTGTCGCGTACTTATCTGACCAGCCAGCCCGTCTTTGAGCCTGCCACGCTCGGCCTGGGCCTTGTTCATCTCATGTTCACACGCCTTCAAGGCGGCCTGCAGTTCGGCCAGCTCCTTGTCGCAGGCCGTCCGTGCCGCAGACGCCTCCCCCATCTGCGCGGCCAGCTCCTCGGATGTAGCCAGCAAGGCATCGCGGGCCGCAATCTGCTCCTCCAAGCTCTCCTTGAGCTGGGCGCACTGATCGGAACACGAGGTGATGCGCCGGGAAGAACTCGACAAGGTCGTGCGAGCCTGCTCAAGGCGGCTGGCGATGGAGCGCCCCTTTTCTGCCAGGAGCTTGTCGGCCGACTCCAGGCGCTCCACCACCATGTGAAAGCGCCCGCGCTGGGCGGTCAAATCCCCCACATAGAGACCCTTTTCCTGGAGAAGAAGCTGGAGCTTTTCCAGACGCTCCTCGGCCTCCTTCACCTGAAAGCGCTCCACGTCGATCTGGGCTGCGGCTTCTTTTTCTGAGGTAGCAGCAGCCTCCCACTGACCCTGAAGACAGCGCAGGTCATCCACGGCAAGCACCAGGTCAAGGCGCGAAAGCTCCTCGGAGGTCTGCTGGTAGGTTTGGGCGCGCTGGGCCTTGCGGGCAAGCGGCTTTAGCTGCCGCTCCATCTCAGCAAAAACATCCTTTACGCGGGTCAGATGGTCGTCCATGGCAGCCAGCTTGCGCGCCGAACGATCCTTGCGCTGCTTGTGCTTGAGTACGCCAGCGGCCTCCTCAATCAGTGCTCGGCGTTCCTCGGGCTTGCTGGAGAGAATGGCATCAAGATTGCCCTGACTGATGATGGAGTGGGTGCCCGCTCCTAGGCCCGTGTCGTGGAGGATATCCATGAAGTCCATGCGGCGCGCCGGGGCACCATTGATGAGGTATTCGCTCTCACCGCTGCGATACATGCGTCGGGTGAGTGCCACCTCGTCATAGTCCACGGGAAGGGTGCCGTCGGAATTATCCAGCACCAGATCCACCTCAGCCACGCCCAGACTCTTGCGCGCCGCAGAGCCGGAGAAGATGACGTCTTCCATGGCCTGGCCGCGCAGGCTCTTGACATTGCGCTCGCCCAGTACCCAAAGCACGGCATCGGCGATATTGGACTTGCCTGACCCATTGGGTCCTACCACTGAGGTAATACCTGGTTCAAGAGTAAGAACAGAACGATCAGCAAAGGATTTAAAGCCCTTGAGAACAAGTGACTTGAGGTGCATCACTTCTCCTGAGAGCGCCGTGCGGCCTTCTGTGCAGCCTTAGCCTGAGCCTGTGCCTCGCGCTCGGCCTTGGCCTGGGCTTTTGCCCGTGCCTTGGCCTCGGCCTTGGCACGATTGCGCTCGGCCTTATCCTGGGCCTTGGTGTTTTTTTCACCCGGAGCAGCCTCGGCCAAAGCCTGCTCTCCTGACTCGGTAGCGTGGTCACTGCCAAAGTCAAACTTGTCCAGAGCAGCCTTGGCAGCCTGGCTCTCAGCCTCCTTCTTGGTGCGACCCATACCGCTAGCCAGGGCCTTCATCCCCGCGAAAACCTGGGAAATAAAGGTGCGATCATGCGGAGGCCCCTGGGTTTCCACAAGCTTATAGGTGGGAGTGATACCTTCTTCCTGGAGTTTTTCTTGCAGGGCGCTCTTGGGATTTTCAGGCTCTTTGGCCATGTCCAGGGTCATCTTAGGGATGAGCGTGCGACCCACGAAGGCCTGGGCCTCCTCAATTCCCGCATCCAGATAGAGCGCAGCCACGATGGCCTCAAACACGTTTTCTAGCGCGGAGTGCAAGCCGCGTCGCCCGGTACCGCGCTCGGACGAACCAAAAAGAATCACATCGGCAAAACCGAGCTGGTCAGCCACATCGGCCAGGCTTGCCCCCGACACCAGCGCCACCTTAATGCGCGTCAACCCGCCTTCGTCTAAATCGGGATAGGCGTTGAAGGCCTCGTTTGCCACGATGGCCCCCAGGATGCTGTCGCCTAAAAACTCCAGGCGCTCGTAGCTGAACTTGACCGAGCGGCCTTCGGTGGCCGAAGGATGGGTGATGGCGGCAAGCAAGATGCCGGGATTTTGAAAGCGATACCCCAGGATATCCTGGGCGCGCTCAAGCTTGGTGCGCTGCTCCTCTGAGCTGAGACTCATTGGGCCACCGCCTCCTCAATGAGCTGGGGTACCCGGGTGCGCACCACGCGCGCGGTGGCATGCACGCCGTTTTTGATGGCCACAGGATTGCTGGAGCCATGACCCACCAAACAGGCACCCTTGATACCCAAAAGGGGCGCGCCGCCGTAGGTGTCAGCACTCACGCGGGCCATAAGATCTTTGAGACCACCTTTGATGGCAAGGGCACCCATCTTGGACACAAACGAGCCCATAAGCACCTCTTTGAGGGCCTTGAACAGTACCTTTGAAGTACCCTCCACCGTCTTGAGCACCACGTTGCCCGTAAAGCCATCGGTCACAATCACGTCGAAGCGAGCGGCTAAGATGTCGTTGCCCTCGGCATTGCCCGCAAAATTGGGCACCTTCTCCTTCATAAGGGCGAAGGCCTGCTGGGCAAACTGCGAACCTTTGGTGTCCTCTGAGCCAATATTGAGCAGGGCCGCACGCGGGTGCTCAATACCCACCACTTTTTCAGCATAGAGGGAAGCCATCTGGGCAAACTGAACCAGATACTCGGGCTTGCAGTCGGCATTGGCTCCTATATCAGAAAGCACGACCGGGCCTGCAGGTGAGGGAATGACGGTACAGAGGGCCGGACGGACAACACCCTTAATGCGACCCACCACAAGGGTGCCCGCAGCGAGGCAGGCCCCTGTAGATCCGGCGGAGAAAAAGCCGTGGGCCGCGCCCTCCTTGACCAGACGACAGCCCACCACAATGGAGGAATCCTTCTTTTTGCGCACGGCCTCGGCAGGATGCTCATCCATGGCGATGACCTGGGTGGCTAGGTGCGCAGTACAGCGTGCGTGAGCGGCAGCAAAGGGCTGAACTACCTCAGCCGGGCCCACGAGAATGACTTCGAGATCGGGATCTTCTTCCAGGGCAAGGGCTACGCCTTCGAGCACAACGGAAGGGGCCTCATCGCCGCCCATGGCGTCTACCGCCACGACTATAGATTCAGAACCGGGCATCTTCGTCCTTTCGATGGTCATCCTACAGATGAGAGCCTGCATGGCGCAGGGATGCCCGCTGCAGCGTTATATCGAGAGGACAGGCACTCTACATTCCCCCGACTATACGAATTGCCGACTCAAGAGCCGGCAATCATCGGACAAGACCTGGGATGCGCTGGGAGCTACTCAGTCTCAAGCACCTCACGCTTGCCGTAGTAGCCGCAGTTCCCGCAGACGTGATGCGGGCGCTTCACCTCGCCGCACTGAGGACACACACAGCGCGCAGGTACGGCGATGACACTGTTGGCGCTGCGGCGAGAATGGGTGCGAGAGCGGCCGGTTTTTTGCTTGGGCACTGCCATGGTGTTCCAACTCCTTTATGCCTTCGGCCTGTTGAAGGGCCGAAAGATCTCCTTGCCGAAAACATGCGAGCGAGGATAATACCAAAGGCGACACAGGCACGCAAGGCAAGGCAAAAAGTCTGCACGGAATTTCGCCTGCGCAGGAAGAGCGCAGGGCGCGCGGGAGCGCGGGAAGCACGAGACGCTGGCCTCACGTTCCTGCAAGACGCCGGCCTTGACGGAAGGGTAAACGCGGTAGGCATCCCCGCAAAACCGCAGCTTAGTCGAAGGTAAGACCCCGAAGCGCGGCAAAAGGATGAGCAGCGTGCTCCTCCTGAACCTCCTCGGGCGCGCAGTCACACGAACCCTCGTTGAGGTTGGCTCCGCAGTGG
>CAYTIS010000026.1:0-7222 GCA_964438035.1 uncultured Slackia sp. | reverse complement strand
AACCTCCTCGGGCGCGCAGTCACACGAACCCTCGTTGAGGTTGGCTCCGCAGTGGACACACAGGCCCGCGCAATCCTCACGGCACAGAGGAATGGCTGGCAGCTCCACGAGAATGGCCGCACAGATCAGCGGCTCCAGGTCTATGCGGTGATCCTCAGGTAGGATGTCAAACTCGTCTTCCTCCAGATCATGGGCATCTTCGCCCTCCTGCTCAATGAGAAAGTAGCCCTCAAGTTCGCCTGAAATCTGAAACGAAGCATCCTCCAGGCAGCGCGCGCAAGAAGTGCGCACCACACACGCCACCGACCCGGTAACCAAAAACGCCCCACCCACGTTGGTGATGGTAGCCGCGTAAGTCACGGGATGTGCATACACATACGAATCAGGGCCAAAGTCAAAGGGGGGCATCTCTACCTGGCCCGCATACGAAGAACTCTCCGCAGGTGCGAAGAGTTCTGTGGGAATATCTATGAGGGTGTCGCGCGTCATCGGGCGAGACCCTGGTTGTTAAGGCGCTCGCGACAGCGGCGCACGCTGGTAATGAGAGTGTCAAGGCTTTGTTCGACATGACCGAAGACCTGATCAGCATAATCCTCAGCACCCGAACGGGTCTGACGCTCAAGCTCACGAGCATCGGCCATGATGGTGTCAGCCTGCTGCTGGGCGATGCGCACAATCTCTTGCTCGCTGGCGATGGTCATAGCCTGGCTACGAGCATCCTCCACCAGACGGGAGCTTTCGGCCTCAGCCTCATCAATCAGGCTCTGGCGCTCACGAACAATCTGGCGGGCCTGGGAAAACTCCGTGGGAAAGGTATCCTTAATTTCGTCCATAATCTCAAGCGCTGCCGCTATATCCACCTGGCGAAGATTGCTCTTGCCAAAAACCGGCTTGGAATCCTCGAGAAGGATGGTGAGCTCCTCGATGAGTCCGAGAACTCCTGTTTCGTCCATATCGTCCCTTTCGCGATACTGATCAGGCTGCTGAGCAGGCAATAAAGCCCGGCGGCATGCGTTGACCGATGATTACGCGCAGCTTCCTTTAAGTTTAGCACGAAAAACGTTTCTTCAATGCTTTTTCCACACCAGGAGGCACCAGGTCAGCAACGCTTCCGTTATAGGAGGCGATCTCGCGCACAATCGAACTTGAAAGATACATGTACTCGGGTGGGGACATGATGAAGATGCTCTCGATGTCTTGATCCAAACGGTAGTTGGCAGTGGTCATCTGCAACTCATATTCGAAGTCAGTGACAGCGCGCAAGCCCTTGACCACCACGTTCACCCCCAGCTTACGGGCAAAGTGCACCAGCAGGTCATCAAAGCAGGTTACCGAGACATTGCCCAGGTCAGCCGTGGCCTCGCGCGCAAACGCCACGCGCTCCTCCAGGGAAAACAAGGGGCCTTTGGGACCCTTACCAGCCGAGGAGGCCACGCCCACAATCACGTCATCGAAGATCTGGGCAGCCCGCGCGATGACGTCAAGGTGACCGTTGGTGATGGGGTCGAAGGTGCCCGGCACCAGCGCTTTTTTCATGAGCGATTCCTTTCTTGCAAAGACGAGCAGCTCAGGTGCGTCGGGCACTCAGGCACGGCAGTTCCACCGCCTCAAATCCGCGCAAAGGTGAGCAAGTCAAGGCTGGTATCACCCAGCTTCTTGGAGACAAGCAACTCAAGATGCGGTCTCTCCTCCTCAAGGAGATCCTCCACCGTCTGGCTGGCATCGTGCTCGTAGCTTATCACGGCATCGACGGCAAGCATCCCCAAACCCCACAGCGAGCGCACAAGAGCGATCATGTCATGGGGATAATAAGCGTAAGGAGGATCGAGAAGCAGCAGGTCATAGGGGGTTGTGCCGGTGGGTGGATGCGCCAGAATGTCGGCTTTGAATACGCGAGCTGCCTCCGAGGAGATGCGCAGCATCGCCAGATTCGCCCGCAGGCACTCATAGGCCTTGGTGTCCCGTTCGTAAAAATGAACAACGCGTGCCCCGCGCGAAAGACACTCAATCCCCAAAGCTCCTGTACCAGCGAAGGCATCAAGCACCCGAGCACCCTCGAAGGGGCCATAGGCGCTTCTCAGGCTGTTCATGAGCGTTTCTTTAACGCGATCGGTAGTGGGGCGCGTTGTAAGCCCCCTGGGGGCCTTGAGCGAACGACCCCGGTACACGCCAGCAATCACTCTCATGGCATTCCTTTCGGTTGCTCGCACAATGACAGGACGCGAAAAGCTTCTGCGCGAGAACAGTCGGCCGAGTCCTGCTGCCCCATAACTCGCTCACTGTTAGGCTCGCGTGCAACTCGCCGCAGACACACCGCGTCATGCTCGCATCCAGCCTGCACACTCCGCACACCCCGCGCTCGGCATCGCTTCGGACACTCAAAGAAGCACGCGCGCCCATCAGTGGGTGCGACCCTGGCCGGAAAACACCGTGTCGCTTTCCTGGTAAAGCACACGCACCCAGGGCTGTTCACCTTCGGGGTCAGCTTCCACAATTGCCCGGGCATCGGCGTGGGCGGCTTCAATAAGAGCCGCGTCGCGCACCACGTTCACGAGCTTGAGCGAGGAGGCACCATGCTGGCGATTTCCCAAAACATCGCCCTCGCGTCGGCACGACAAATCATATTCGGCGAGCTCAAAGCCGTCCTCGGTGCGCTCCATAGCCGCAAGCCGGGCAAGGGCCTCCTCATGTGAGGTGGTGGCAATGAGGAAAACTTCGCCGGGAAGCTCACCGCGCCCCACGCGCCCACGCAGCTGGTGGAGCTGAGCCAGACCAAAGCGGTCGGCATCTTCCACAATCATGACGGTGGCGCGCGGCACATCCACCCCCACCTCAATCACCGTGGTGCTTACCAGTACGTCGATGTCCCCACGGCGAAACTCGTCCATGACCCGGCGCTTTTCCTCGGACTTCAGACGACCGTGCAACAGGCCCACCCGATAGGCCGAGAAGGTTTTTGCCGAAAGAAAGGCCGCCTCGGCCTCGGCAGCCTTGGCGTTGGCGCCCATCATATCGGCATCCGAGTCGATGAATGCAAGATCTTGTGTGGCCCCCTTTTGTCCGCCCGAGTCCAAGCGGGCACGGCCCTTGGAATCATCAGGCTTTTTCTCCCCCACAAGGGGGCAGACCACATAGGCTTGCTCCCCGCGCTTACAGGCTGCCAGAGCTGCGTCGTAGGCCACGCCCCGCTCGCTAAAGCGCAGCACCCGGGTTGTGCGCCCGGGGCGATTGCGCGGCACCTGGCGCAGATAGGACTGGGTCATGGAACCATAAAGAGCCAGGGCAAGTGAACGCGGGATGGGCGTGGCGGTCATGAGGAGTACATCGGGGCTTTCACCCTTGAGCGTCAGGGCGCGGCGCTGCTCCACCCCAAAGCGCTGCTCCTCGTCGATAATCACCAGCCCACAACAAGAACAGCGCACATCATCTTCAAGCAGGGCATGGGTACCAAAGGCCACGTCGATACGGCCTTCGGCCAAGCCCTCCAGAGCCTCTCGACGCACCTCGGGCGAGGTCGAGCCACTCACAAGCGCCCAGCTCACGCCCGCCGCATCCAAAAGTGGCCCCAAGGTGGAAGCGTACTGGGCGACAAGCACCTCAGTGGGACCCATCATGAGGGCCTGCAGGCCCGTGTCAGCGGCTGCAGTCAAAGCATGGGCCGCAACCACGGTCTTGCCCGTGCCCACATCGCCCAAAAGCATATGCTCCATAGGCTGAGGGGCTGCTAGGCGGGCCAGAACATCAGCCACCGCAGCGTTCTGGTCGTCGGTAAGGGCGAAAGGCAAAGCCGCACGCAGGGCGGCCAGCGCCGGACCATCCACCGTGAAGGGCCGGGCGGGCGCATCTTTGCGCGCCTGGCGCGCCGCACGCATAAGGAAGACCTCCAGCAGCAAGACCTCCTCATAAGCAAGGCGACGACGCGCCTGAACCGCCTCGTCTAAGGAGGCGGGAAAATGCACACAGCACCAGGCCGCAGAGCGCGAATACAGACGATACTTGGTACGCAGGTACAGAGGTATACAGTCGTAAACAGGGATGACCTGGGCAAGTGCAGCTTCCACCAAACGGCGCATTTGAGCTGCGCTCACCCGCTCAGTGGCCGGATGCATAGGGATAACACGTCCATAGGCGGCCTCATCATCGTCCAGCCGGTCAAGAAAGGGCGAGGTCATCCGCTTGTACCCGTAGTTGAATTCCACCTCACCAGCCACGCTCACCCGCGTACCAGGCACAAGCGACTTGGCGAGCCAAGGCTGGCGAAAGAAGGTAGCGATGAGGGTGCCCGTGCCGTCCACCAAGGTGACCTCCGTGATGTCGAGCTTGGGCCGAGGGCGTTTTACCTGCGTCTCAAAGACCGTGGCCACCACGGTAGCCTTTTGACCAAGAGCTGCCCCCGCGATGGTTGCCAGCTGCGACATATCCAGATAGCGCCGAGGATAGTGGGTCAACAGGTCGCGCAGGGTATGGATGCCCAAAGACGACAAGGCCGCCGCCCTGGCTGTACTGACCCCCGCCAAACACGTGACGGGGGCACCCAGGCCGAGGGTAGCGGCAAGACGATCATGCATAAAGGCGCGTTGTTATTCGAGAGAAAAGATAAGAGGATAGAGGGCCTGCTCCCCACGGTGGGCATCCACCTCCAGCTCATCGAAGGCCTCCTCAATACGCGATACGAGGGCATCCAGCTCCTCGTCGCCGAATTGCTCGCCGGCGAGCAGGGTGCAGGTGTCGGCGTCCTCAGCCTCCATGATGCCCAGCAGCTGGAAGGCGACATCAGATACCTCGGTGCCCACCGCCTCAATGGAGCCATCGACAATACCGATAACATCACCATCCTTGATGGGGTTGCCATGAGCGTCCTTGGCATCTTTGATTGCGCGAGTGACCTCGCCGGTCTTCACCTCGGCATAGGCTTCGGTCATAGCCTGCACATTATCGGCCACGCTCGCCTGAGCATCGTAGCCAAAAAGCGCGCTGAAGGCCTGGGGCACACTCGTCGTGGGCACCACGGCACAGGGCTTGTCGGCCACCTCTACGCAGGCCTGAGCTGCCATGATGATGTTCTTGTTATTGGGCAGGATGATGACCGCATCAGCGTTGGCTCTATTTACGGCTTCCAGCAGATCAGCCGTGGAGGGGTTCATGGTCTGACCACCCGACACTACCACGTCCACGCCGAGGGATTCCAAAATCCTAGCGTTGCCTGAGCCCGAGGCCACCGCTACCACGCCCACCGGCTTGGCCTCGGCTGCCTGCTCAGCCTCCAGCTTTTCAGTGCGCTCCTGACTTTGGATCTGCATATTGTGGATATGCACCTCAGATACCTGACAGTCGTGGGTCAAGAACCACTCCAGCACCTGATCGGGACGGTTGGAATGCACATGCACCTTGAAGTTGGGATGCATACCCACCATAAGGTCGCAGTCACCCATGGTCGGCAAGAAGTCCTGAGCAGCCTCCACATCCACCGTGGAGGAGTGCACCAAAAACTCGGTGCAGTAGCGGTACTGGGAGCCTTCCCAGTCGTTGATCTGCTCTATCTCGACCTTGGGAGCGGGTCGGGAAAGCGCCATGGCATCACCTTGAAAGCCGTCTTTGCCGGTGAGCGCAGCAGTGAAGGCATCGATGAGAATTGCCAACCCAAAGCCCCCGGCATCCACCACCCCGTTTTCCTTAAGTACGGGCAGAAACTCCGGCGTGCGCTGAACCGAGGCGTAGGCCTCACCCACCAGCACATCCAGGGCCTCCTCAAGCGAGAGCTTCTTTTTGCGAGCCTTTTTGGCCGCCGCCGCCACGTCTTTGACCACGGTCAGGATGGTGCCCTCCACCGGCTTGCGCACGGCCTGAAACGACACCTCTACCGCGCGGGCCAAGCAGGATTCCAGGGCCTCGGTGGTGAGAGTCTCGTAGCCCTCACAGCCTTCGCACAGGCCGCGCAAGATCTGCGAGGTAATCACCCCGGAGTTGCCACGTGCACCCATAAGCGCGCCGGTGGTGATGGTCTTGCGGATCTCAGAACCATGAGCCCCGATGGGCAGGCGGGCGATATTGTCCACCACCGTCTGCAGGGTAAGCGACATATTGGTACCCGTGTCCCCATCGGGAACGGGAAAGACGTTGAGACGGTTCACTTCCTCTTTGCGCTCGGCAAGTGCGGTTGCGGCTGCGGCGATGGCGTTGAGGATGTCATTGGTCGTGTAGCTGGCCATTTCGGTGATATTCTCCTCCATTCGGGTGCTACCTACGCACCTTGATGCCCTGGACGTGCACCTCAATGCCCTCCACGGGCACCTGGGCATACTCAGCAAGCACATAGTTCACATTGTCGATGAGGTTTTGAGAGACGGCGTTGATATTGGTGCCGTATTCCACCACCACGTACACATCAACGTGAACGCCTGCTTCAACGGTGGTGACCACAATGCCACGTCGCAGGCGGCTGGCGGGTAGAATCTTGGCGATTCCATCCTGGAGCGTGGGCGCCGCCATACCCACGATGCCGTAGCATCCCAAGGCTGCATGACCGGCTAAATCGGCGAGCACGTCGTTGGACACATGGAGGTTGCCGGGGATCTGCTGGGGCATGATTCCGGATCCTTTCTCTTCGCCGCCTCACAGGCAAAGGCCTTGCGCTTAAAAAGCGCGTGCGGGCATCTTGCTCAGTGCGAATCCTCATAGGGCTGAACCGCGAAGGCGATGGGAAAGCCGCGCCCTCGGGCATCGGCAAAGTATAGCCCAAAAGACAAATCGTACGCACGCGTGGCGCGAACGGCCGCAAGCGCACACAAAAAAGCCCGCCTAAGCGGGCCTTACATTACGCTCGAGGAAGAAAAGGGCCTTAGGCGCGCGTGACCTTGCCAGCTTTGAGGCAGCGGGTGCAGATGTTCTTCTTGACGGCGCGCTTACCGTCAAGCACGGTCACCTTTTGGATGTTCGGACGGAACACGCGGTTGGTGACGCGGTGAGAGTGGCTGATACTGCGCCCCGCGTGAGGCGCTTTGCCGCAAACTTCGCAAATCCTGGACATGGTCAATCACTCCATCACTGTTCATATCGTCAGGGCGTTCAAGCACAAAGCCTGCTAACTATAGCACACGATCCAAGGGCTTCAAGGATTTTTTTCCTGGAATCAAGCTCTTGCAAACTCACCGAAAAAAGCCTCCACGTATCAAATCTCCCAGGTTACCCCCATCAGCTTGGCGAACTCGCGGCAGATGGCGGT
>CAYTIS010000025.1:13614-16630 GCA_964438035.1 uncultured Slackia sp. | reverse complement strand
GCCCTCGCAGACAGTACACACATCCGCATCGGCAATCCGAGCCGGATCAATGCCGCAGCGGCGCAGGCTCTCGCGCAGGGCGAGCCCCAGATCCACATGGTTCTGGTCAGCCACGCAATCCCGCCCAAAGCCTTCGGCGAAGCGTTCACGCAGATCAGGCTCAACCTCAAAGTGGCAGGCGTGGATATAGGGCCCAAGGTAGATATTTATCTGCCCCGGATCTGCACTATCCGCCTCAACAAGACGTTCAAGAGCAGCCTCCACAATGCGATCAGCAACCCCGCGCCAGCCCGCGTGAGCGACAAAAAAGGCACCCGAGGCAGCCACGCCCACCACGGGCACGCAGTCAGCAAAACAGAGCAGTGCCGCCACATCCGCACAGGTCACCACCACGGCATCGGCCGGGCGCTCCGGCGTGGCAAGCTCACGGCCTCTCGCAGCTGAAGTGCAGGTCAGCACCTCGGTGCCGTGCACCTGGCGCGGCTGAATCACTGGCACCTCCGCAACTCCCAGCGCCTCGCGCAGGATCTTGTGGTTGCGTGCCACCTGGGCAGGATCATCATCCACATGGGTGCCCAGATTTAAACCAGCATACGGTCCCGTACTTACGCCGCCTACCCGCTGGGTAAACGCAATCCGCACCCCACATGCGTCAAAGAGCGCCTGGTCAGTCAAGGCGACACAGGACGCAAAGCGACCCTCTTCCAGCCGTGGCAGCGGCAGGGAGAGGGTCGCGGGAGCATTCATGGCGGATGGATGATAGTTCGAAGCCTGCATCCTAGCGGCGGCGCAGGAACTCGGGGATGTACTCCTCATCGGTCAGGCGCGAAACGGTAGCGCTCACCGCAGCATTGGCCGCCGCGTTGGCCGAGGCCGCCACCGGCGAGGTGGGATGGCTCTGATTGGAGCTGAAGGTCTCGCGCGCCTGGGTGGTGGGAGCGAACAAATCGCTTTGCACCTCTTCGAAATCGAGAGCTGACTGATTAGACCGCGAGAACCCAGTGGCGATAACCGTGATACGCACCTGCTCAGCCAGGCTGTCATCAATAATCTGGCCGTAGATGATGTTGGCGTCCTTATCCACCACGGCCTCCATGGCCCGAGCTGCCGCATCCACCTCAGCAAGGGTGAGATCCATACCGCCAGCGATGGAGAAGAGTACGCGGCTGGCACCCTGAATTTCAGTTTCCAGCAGGTTGGAATTGATGGCCTGGGAGGCAGCCTCAATAGCGCGGTTTTCGCCGCTGCCAAAGCCGATGCCCATCATGGCCGTGCCGGCATCTTTCATGACGGTACGGATATCGGCAAAGTCAAGGTTGATGAGACCCGGAATGGTAATGAGATCGGTGACGCCCTGGATGCCCTGGCGCAGCGTGTCATCGGCAATGCGGAAGGCGTCAAGCATGGAGGTCTTTTTGTCGATGACCTCCAGAAGGCGGTCGTTGGGGATGACGATGAGGGTATCCACCCGCTGGGCCAGCAAATCACAGCCCTGTTCGGCCTGGTTGCGGCGCAGGCGCCCCTCAAAGCCGAAGGGCTTGGTGACAATACCTACCGTAAGCGCGCCAATCTCATCGCGCGCAATCTCAGCCACCACAGGAGCCGCACCCGTTCCCGTGCCGCCACCCTCACCTGCAGTGACAAAGACCATGTCGGCCCCCGCCAGCGCTTCGAGAATCTCGGAGCGGGATTCCTCGGCCGCCTGGCAGCCAATGGCCGGATTGGCACCAGCACCCAGGCCGCGGGTTAGTTCCTCACCAATGTGGATGGTCTTGTCCGCCTTGGAAAGCAGCAGGGCCTGCTTGTCGGTGTTGACGGCGATGAACTCCACGCCCTTGAGGCCGGCTTCAACCATGCGGTTGACGGCGTTGTTGCCGCCGCCGCCGACACCGACGACCTTGATGACGGCCAGGTAATCAGAACCAATGTTGCTAGGCATCCTACCCTCCACATGTGCGTCGTTTATGCTGCGTTTGTCGCGCCAGCTTGTGCGCAGACACCTCGTCAACCTTCATGAAGAACGCATGACAGAGCCACTTTACACGAAAGCAGCCACAATGCAAGATTCGGACGGCTTAAACCATCCTAAGCCGTCGAAGTCACAAAATTTATACCGCCCGCCACGTGGGACTATCCGCCACACGCACGTTAATGTAGGCAATCTGGTCGGCATAGTCTTCCAAAAGCTGGAGGCAAATCCGCTCCTTTTCGCGAATATCTTCGGCCACGCCAAAGTCAATCTCAATGCCCGATGCCAAGGTGAGCTTGGTGCTTTCAGCTGAGGATGCGGACACGGTCACGATCTGGTCTTTAAGCTCGGTGGTCAGGCCGGTTACCACCTCCAGAGCGTTTACGATCGCGTCATCGGTGCAGTAGGTGCCCGCATCAGGGGTGGCAGAAGCCCCCACATTGGTGATGGAAAGGACCGAGGCCGCATCTTCGTAGATTTGGGTGGCCACGCTTTGGGCCTCCTCAGAATCCTCATCAGGGATGAGGCACAGCCACATGCCATCGGTGGCAAGCGCCCACAGCTCGGTTGCCGAGCCGTCATCGGTAATGATCTCGACCGTCGCACCCATCTCGCGTTCGGTCACGGCTAAATTGAGCGTGTCAGGAAAAACACGCTCAACCTTCACATCGGCCACCCAGGCATCGAGCATGATGCTCTGACGAATGGTCGAGGTGTCCACCCGCAGAAGGGTGGTATCGGAAGGCACGTTGGCCAGCACAGTCATCTCCTCGGCCGTAAGGTGCTCCACACCCGAAACGGTCACCTGCTTGATGGTAAAAAGCGGACTCATATATACGGCGAAGGCCGCGATACCCAAGACAGCAGCGATGGAAAGGGCCACGGCAAGTCTAATCATCCGCCGCCTGTTGGCCTCACGAGCGCGCTTTCGGTGGCGCTCGCTCAGAGTTTCGCCCACCGTGGAGCTGGACATGCGCGGCGTGGCACCCTGTCCGCGAGGCACCCCCTGCGCAAAGGGGTCGGAGCTGCGCTGCGACACGCCTCGCC
>CAYTIS010000025.1:0-13514 GCA_964438035.1 uncultured Slackia sp. | reverse complement strand
CCGCGAGGCACCCCCTGCGCAAAGGGGTCGGAGCTGCGCTGCGACACGCCTCGCCCCTGCTGCGCCCTTGAGCGAGCAGCTCCACCAGCTCCACCCTGAACGCTTAAAGCCTGCGAAGACAGAGCGGAGGAGGTGCGGCGCGTGGGAGTTCGACGCGTGGTGGCATAGGTAGTGCCGGCGCGGGTGCGACTAGAGCGGAAAGCCAAGAAAACGCACCTCCGGAACAAGTTCGATACCACAGCGTTCACGCACGGCATCCTGGGCGGCATGAATCAGGGCCAAAACCTCGGTGGCACGGGCGTGATCGCGATTAAGGATGAAGTTGGCGTGCAGGTCAGAGATTTGGGCACCTCCGCAGATCGCCCCTTTGAGGCCTGCGTTTTCCACCAGACGCGCGGCCGACTCTCCGGCCGGGTTGCGAAAGACGCTGCCACAGGAAGGCCACGAAAGTGGCTGAGTCTTGCGCCGGCGCGCGCGAGCTGATTCCATGGTGGCGCGGATGCGACCTGCCTCACCCGGTGAGCTGACAAGCTCACATTCCAGGATAATCTCATCATAAGGAAGGGAGGTCTGGCGATAGCCCCACTCAATCTCAGAGGCCCGGTAACGGCGCAGGCCCTCGCCGGGACGCAGGGTGGTAACCGAACACACGCGACTGCCCAGGTAGTCGTGGCTGGTACCCGCGTTCATCCGCAGGGCCCCGCCCATCGTACCCGGCGTGCCCACGGCAAACTCAAAGCCCGTGCGCGCATGAGCATGAGCCTCACGGACCACGCGCGAGAGACGACAGGCCGCGCCCACAGAGAAGGTTCCCTCTTCGTGATAGGTGCAGGCGCGAAAGGCATCACCGAGGGTGATGACCGCGCCGTCAAAGCCCTCGTCAGAGACGAGCAAGTTACTGCCCTGCCCCACGGCTACCCAGGGAATCCCCAGTTCACGGCAGGAATCGGCCGCTGCTGTGAGCGAGGCGAGACTATCGGCGCGCACCAGATAGCGCGCAGGCCCGCCAATCTGATAGCTCGTGTGGCGACTCATCGGCTCGTCGTGCAGCACCACACCCGCAAAGTCCTCACCAAGAACGTGGATAAGCTCGCTTTCCACTCACGCCCCCCAACGAGCACTCAGGGCGGACAGGATTTCGGGGCCATAGCTGGTTACATCCCCTGCACCCATGGTGAAGATGAGATCACCCTCACGGGCCACCTCGACGGCGGCGGCCACCGCCTCATCCTTGGTGGGAGCATAGGTTGTGCCTACCGTAGCGCGCGCACTCACGGCATCGGCCACGGTTTTGCCGGTAATGCCGGGGATGGGGGTTTCTCCCGCTGCGTAGATGTCGCAGACCACCACGTGATCGGCCTGGTCAAAAGCGCAGGCGAAGTCATCGAGCATGCTTTGCACCCGCGAGTAACGATGCGGTTGAAACACCACCACCAGCTTTTCAAAATCAAGCTCACGGGCGGCGGCGATGGTGGCTTTTATTTCGGTGGGATGATGGGCATAGTCGTCGGCCACGGTGATGCAGTTTGAATCGCCCAGCAGATCAAAGCGCCGGGCCACACCCTTATAGCGCGACAGGGCTCGCGCCGCATCTGAAATGGTCTCGCCTGCCTCACGGGCCACGGCCAAGACACCAGCGGCGTTTAAGGCATTGTGCCGACCCGGGCTTTTGGGCAGGCGACACACAGCCCAGTGCCCATCGCCGAACTTCACGGTGAAGGTGGTGGACACACCCTCGGTGCTATACGCACTGATATATACGTCGCAGGAGGAGCTAAAGCCGTAGGTGATAACGCGTCGCCCGCTCTGCTGCGCCAGCTTTACCAGGGCGGCATCTTCACCGCACACCACCACGGCACCCTCTGAGGGCACCGAGGCCATGAAGCGGGCGAAGGTGGCACGAATCTCATCAATCCCACCCTCGTAGTGATCAAGGTGGTCAGCCTCAATATTGGTGATAAGCGCAATGTGCGGGCGGATATGGATGAGCGAACCGTCGCTTTCATCAGCCTCCACCACGTAGTAGGGACCAGCTCCCGAGTCCGCATTAGTACCGTAGGCATTGAGCGTGCCGCCCACCACATAGGTGGGTGCCATACCAAGCTCATCAATGACCGTGGCAAGCATGGACGAGGCGGTGGTTTTGCCGTGGGTGCCCGCAACGGCTAGGGTCTTTTTACCCTCGCCTAAGGCAGCAAGCATCTGGGCTCGCTGCCAAACCTGAAGGCCCCGGGCGCGGGCGGCGGCAAGCTCAGGGTTGGTTTCCGGCACGGCGGAGGAAACGACGACGATGGGGCTGCCAGCGGGAATATTTTCTGCATCTTGACCGATTCGTACGGCAAGTCCGGCCGCCTGGAGCTGATCGGTGTAGCGTGAGGGCTTAACGTCGGAGCCAGACACCTGATATCCCTGGTCATGGGCAACCCGGGCAATACCGCTCATGCCCACACCACCGATACCGATGAAATGAATTGCCCCTTTGCGCACCCTCGCACTCCTCTCTCAAGACCTGCCGAAGTCCGCCTGGGGCTTCGAAAACGCTTCTCTTGTACTTCTTTTGTGCCAGAAAACCTGCGAACAGGGCTTACCCTGGCCCCGCGCCCCGCTCAGCATTGTATCCGAGGGGGTTTAGGCCTGCCCGAAACGACACACAACATCCGCCAGGACCACAGCAGCATCCTCGGTCTTAAACCCAGCCGCCGCCTCACGCATGGCCTGGCGCGCAGAGGCCGTGGTAACCAACTTCATGACCTGGGGCGCAAAGGCGGGGCTGTCCAGTTCGCTATCAGCGACCATGCTCGCGGCCCCAGCGGCCACATAGGCTTGGGCGTTGGTGGTTTGGTGATCAGCCGTGGCGTAGGGAAAGGGAACCAGCACGGCCGGCAGGCGGCGGGCTGAAATCTCGGCAAGCGAGGTGGCACCCGCACGAGCCACGGTGCAGTCGGCTGCCGCCAGGGTCTGGGGCATCTGGTCTTGGTAGGGCATGACATGCCAACGCTTCGCCTGCTCATCGCTCAAGGCCAGTGCCTTTATTGTGGCATCGTATTCACCCGGACCGGTGATGTGAACCACATGCAGATCCTCCACCGCTAAAAGCTGGTCCTTCATCGCTACAATCGCCTGGTTGATGTGGCGCGCGCCAAGGCTTCCGCCAAAGACGAGGAGCAGGGTGGCCTCATCAGGTACGCCCAAGAGCGCGCGGCCCTCTTCGCGGGTGGCCTGAAGGACGGCACGACGCACTGGGTTGCCCGTGAGGATGATCTCGCCGCCCAGCTCTTGTCCCTGGGCTGCCACCTCATAGGTCAGGCACACGGCCTTAGCCTTTTTACCCAGATAGCGATTGGCCAGACCCATGACGGAGTTTTGCTCGTGAACCACCACGGGAATGCCCGCGCGCTCGGCGGCCATCCCCACGGGAATCGATACGTAGCCTCCAAAGCCCACCACCACGTCTGGCTTGATCTGACTCATCCACGTGCGCGCCCGCCAGGAGGAGCGGACCACCTTCACACTAGAACTGACGAGAGTCCAGGGTGCCTGGCGATCAAAACCGGCGGCCTCAAAGGGCTCAAAGGGGATGTTTGTCAGGCCTACCAGCCGCGCTTCTACCCCCTGAGGGGTTCCGGCAAAGTGAACCTGGTGGCCACGCTCCTGAAGGATTTCGGCCAGGGCAAGGGCAGGATTGATGTGACCGGCGGTTCCTCCGCCGGTGAGCACGACAAGCATGAACTACCTCCCTGAATCATCGGTGCGGCTGCTCCGCGCGGGACGGCTTGAGCGGGTGCGGCGTCTTGACGAGCGAGTCTCGTGCGTAGAGCTGCGCGTGGCACGCGCCTCGTTTCTGCTTGGGCGAGCCTGAGGTGTGGCACTGCGCGCTTCAGTGCGACGTGATGTGGCGGCGCGCGTTTCAGCACGACCTGAACCTGCTTTGGTGGTGGACGCGCGAGGTTTGCGAGCTTCGCGTGTGGAGGCGCGGCTCGTACGACCCTCCGCTGTGGAGGTGCCGCCCTTCCCTTTGCTGGAGCTAGAGAAAAGCAGGCTCAAGCCTCCTCTGGTAGCAGTTTTGGTGGCCCGCCCAGAGCCTCGAGATCTCGTGCTCGTCGACGATGTCGATGAAGCAATCCGGCTGCTCCGCCCGCTTGTACGCTCGCCTCTAACGCTGCGTCTAGCAGCCGCATCCCGCTTATCCCGCTCGCCTGATGTCGCAAGCTTGGGCTCGCCCAAGCGACGAGGCTGCCGTGCGTCCGCACCCGATGACGCTCCGGCCCCCCGCTTGAGACCTCGCTCGCCTGTCGCAGCAGTATCGCACCGCCCCTTTTCCGACGCAGCGCGCATGTCAATGAGGCCAAATCCCCGGTCCTGTGACGGACGAGCCGCCCGAGCGCGCCTTCTTGAGTACGCATGGCTCTCGCCCTGTGCCTTTGTCGCAGCCTCAGCGGCGGGCTGGGCACGCAGCACATTCAGTTCATTACGGCGCTGCTCAGGATCTGAGAGCACGTTGGAATAGCGCGACACCGACAAAAGCAGCCCCACTACCATAAACGACGAGATAATCGATGAGCCGCCCGCCGAGATGAAGGGCAGGGGTTTTCCCGTGGTGGGAAAGAGTCCAATGGCGCAGGCCATATTGAGAAAGGCCTGGCCCACGAGCATGATCGTCAAACTGCCCGCCAAAACCTTGCCAAACTCATCGGGCGCGGTGGCCGCAATCCGCAAGCCCGCAAGCAAAAACAGGATGAACAGCACAATCACCGCTACAGCGCCAAACATCCCCGCTTCCTCGCCGATAATAGAGAAGATGAAGTCATTTTCAGCCTCGGGCAGATACAGGTACTTTTCGCGCGAGTAGCCCAGGCCCACACCCAAAATGCCACCCTGGGCAAAGGCGTAGAAGGAGTGGATGAGCTGAAAGCCGGTGCCGTAGCCACCCTCACCGTCATTCCAGGGGTCGAGCCACACCTGGATGCGCTCCAGGCGATAGCCCGTACCCATGAATACGACCGCCGCCACCGCCGCCACAGCTACGGCAACCACCAGAATCTTAATGGGTACCTCCCCCAGCCAAGCCACGGCAAAGATGCCCATAGCAATAATGAAGGCCGAGCCCATATCCGACTGGGTAGCAAACAAAAGCGCCAGGGGCATGATGACGAGAATCGCGAACATGACCAGACTACGCCGCCAACTGGCTAACTCTTCGCGTAGATCACACATGATGCGTGTGGCAGCGATAATAAGCACAATCTTGACAAATTCGGTGGGCTGCAGGCTAAAACTCCCGATATAAATCCAGCGCTGGGCGCCCAGAATCTCGGTACCAGCCCAAGCTACCGCGATGAGCAGGACAAAGGCCACAAGCCAGATAATCCAAAACCACGGCCCCACCCTCCACGCACGATACGGAATGACGCGCGCTATCAAGGCACACACCACACCCACCGCGACGAGAAGAACCTGCTTGAGCAGCAACTCAACCAGGTTGCCACCCTGACTTAAGGTCTCCACGGTAGAGGCCGAAAATGCCATCAGCAGGCCACCCGCAATCAGGAAAATCACAACGCCGATGAGGCCAATCCGCGAAGACATGATGTTCTTCGGAACTCCGCGTGCATCGGCCTGGCGGCGCGCCTCTACATCCGAACGGAGCTGCTCTCGAGATTGGATGGCCGCAGTCACAAAGCGCTCTACGGCCCGGGCAGCCGCACTCACAAGCTGTTCTAAAACCCGAATGGCCGCAGTCGCATGCAGAGAAGACAAGGCTACCTACCCTTCGGCGCGTTGTGCGCGAAAGGCTACCAGGTGCTTGAAGACACGCCCGCGGTGTTCAAAGGAGTCAAACTCATCAAAGGAAGAGCAGGCAGGCGAAAGCACGACCGCATCACCGGGCTGGGCAAGCTCAAGAGCTGCATCGAGGGCATCTTCCATATGCGTGGCCTGCACATGGGGAAGCGCACTGCCCTTAAGGGCCTCCATGAAGCGCTCACCCGCAGCTCCAAAGCAGACCACGGCCCGACAGCGCTCCTGGGCAGCGCGCGCAAGCTCATCGAGGCTTGTGCCCTTATCGTGCCCGCCCAGCAAGAAGACGGCCCTGCCCACAGGAAAGGCCGAAAGCGCCTTTAAGGTGGCATCCACATTGGTGGCTTTGGAGTCATTCACGAAAGCCACCCCACCGATGGTGCCGCAGGGCTCCAGCCGGTGCTCCAGCGGCATAAAGCTGCGCAGTCCCTCGCAGATCGCCTGTGAATCCGCCCCCACCTCCAGGGCCGCCGCAGCAGCACAGAGGGCATTGATCACATTGTGGGCACCCTTGATGGCAAGCTCATCGGCACCCACTAAGGCCGTCTCACGCCCATCGCGGCGCACCATCAGCACGCCCTTGCGCACAAAGGCCGCCCAGGGGCTGCCCGTATCCTCCAATGCCACCTCGCACAGGCGTGTTCCTTGAGGAACCATCGGCACAATCGCGCGCACCCCCGCATCATCCATGTTCACCACGGCCAAACCCGCATCATCCATGTTGGCGAAAATCTTGGCCTTGGCCCGGGCGTAGTTTTCGAAGGTCATGTGCCAGTACAGGTGATCAGGGGTAATATTGAGCAGCACCGCTGCATCCGGCGCAAAATACTTCATGGATGCCAGCTGAAAGGAGCTGGTCTCAGCCACGTAAACCTCCGTGCCGCCCTTCGACACGGCCTCCAAACAGGTATAGCCAATATTGCCCACCGCCTTGGCGGACCTGCCCGCCGCATCAAGGATGTGCTGAATCAGGCGTGTGGTGGTGGTTTTGCCGTTGGTGCCGGTCACGGCCACCCACTGAGAGTCCGCCATGCTCTCGCGCCAGGCAAACTCCACCTCACTTATCACCTCAGTGCTGACAGCCACCGCATTTTCGTAGAAGCGGGAAAACTGCGAGATACCCGGACTTGCAATACACAGGTCAAAATGCCCTTCAAAGGTATAGAGATCAAAGTAGACCTTGGCCCCGCGCGACTCACAGTACTGGGCAAAGGCGAGCGAATCGTCGTTTTGCTCACCAGCTGCGATGGTCAGGCTCGAAAGCCCCCGACCCAGATGGCGCACCTCAAGGCAGTGACGCGCCGCTGCTCGCCCGCTTTTGCCCAGGCCCAAAATCAGCACGTCGCCCAACTGATCTGCCGCCCGCTTGCGACCCGGTATCATCTCGCCCATGCTTAAACCTCCCTTACGCCCTTGCGCCGCACGGCTTAGCTCACATCACCATGGGCTGCACAAACCACAGGACAAAGCCAAAGGCCGCAAGCACCCCAGACACAATCCAAAAGCGAATAACCACCTTGGTTTCGCTCCAGCCCTTTTTCTCAAAATGATGGTGCAAAGGTGCCATAAGAAAGATGCGCCGCTTGGTGCGCTTGTAGTACACCACCTGCACGATGACCGAGATGGCCTCGGCCACAAACAGCCCGCCGATAACGATGGAAAACAGCTCGGTTTTGGTGACGATGGCCACACAGCCCAGGGCCGTTCCCAGAGCAAGGGATCCGGTGTCGCCCATGAAGATGTCGGCCGGATAGGCGTTAAACCAAAGAAAGCCCACGCAGGCCCCCGCGATGGTGGCGCTAAACACGGCCATGGGCAAAAGGTCCACCCGATAGGCGATGGCCGCCATGACAAGCATAACCACCATAACCGTACCCGCCGCCAGACCGTCGAGGCCATCAGTGAGGTTCACGGCATTGCTCATGCCGCCTAAGAGGATGTTGCAGAAGATGAGGTAGAGCCAGGGGATCTGAAGGCCTCCCTCAATGAAATCTACGGGGATGGTGGTCGTAAGAATCCCGAGGTCAAGGGTTACTACAAAAGGAATCTCCACCGTGGGCTCCACCCCGGCAATATTCACCACCGCAAGCACAAACAAAGAGGCGATGAGAAACTGACCCACCAGCTTGCCCTTGGGAGTCAGGCCTAAGGAACGCTCATGAATAACCTTGGAAGCATCGTCGAAAAGGCCTAGCGCACCGGTAAGGACGGTGGCCAAAAGCACGGCCACAAAGCCAAGCGAAAGCGGTACCACAAGCAGCACGGTGACGATAATTGCCACGAGCATAATCACCCCGCCCATGGTGGGCGTACCCTGCTTGACCAGGTGGCTTTGGGGCCCGCAGGCACGAACCTGCTGGCCGATATGCGTCTTTGTGAGCAAGCGGATCCAAAAGGGCATGAGCACCATGGTGATGGCCGCAGCCATCACAAAGCCTACAAAGACAAGAAAGGTGGGATACAGCGAAAACAGGCTCCCAATCATGCACAGACCCCTTCCACCACGCGGTCAAGCCCCATAAAGCGCGAGGCCTTGACGAGAAGGGCATCGTGCACACCCAGGTCAGAGGGCAGGGCCGCCAGGGCCTCATCAGCATTGTGAACACATACTACACGCCGCGCATCCATGCCGGCATCGCGCGCGCCCTGGGCGATGAGGCGCGCCAGCTCACCCGCACAGATCAGCAGATCAAGGCCTGTGCGGGCCGCAGCCAGCCCTGTGTCTGTGTGGCCAGATACCGCCGCTTCACCAAGCTCGCCCATATCACCCAGAACCGCGATGCGACGGCCAGACACCTCATAGGCCGCAAGCGTAGCCAGGGCTGCCTCCATGCTGGCAGGGCTGGCGTTATAGGTATCGTCAAAGACGGCAGCTCCGCAGGCCGCCGCGCGCAGCTGACCACGGCCTGTCTCAGGCTGGGCGACTGCTAAGGCCGCACACACCTCATCCAGGCTCATCTCGCAGGCTAGACCTACGGCCGCAGCCGCACAGGCGTTCTCCACATTGTGGGCTCCGCGCAGGCTTAAGCTGCAGGTGGCTACCTCTTCTTTGGCATGCAGGGTGAAATGAGGCCGACCCTTTCCATCGAGGCGCAGATCGGTGGCATACACATCGGGAATGGCAGCCGCGCTTGCGGATACAGTCTCCCCCCCTACACCAGCTCCCCTTGACGACACAGTAGCTGCACCAGGCACTCCCCCAAAGAGCACCGTGCGCACCCCGCGCTCATCCACCCGCGCATGAGCGCGAATGAAGGGGGTAAACTCGCCCTGGGCCTGCAAAAACGCGGTGCCGCCCTCGGGCAGCGCCTCAATCAGCTCCGCCTTGGCCCGCGCGATATTCTCCCGTGTGCCCAGATATTCCAGATGGGCCAGACCCACATTGGTAATCACACCCAGGTGAGGCCGGGCAACCTGACAAATCCGCGCCACCTCACCCGCATGATCCATGCCCATTTCCATCACGAGCATCTCGCAGGTCTCATCGGCGGCAAGCAGCGTGGCCGGGGCTCCCAGCTGGTTGTTGTAATTGCCCTGGGTGGCCGATGTCCGAAAGCGCGCCGACAGCACATCGCGAATCAGGCCCTTGGTGGTGGTCTTGCCCACCGAACCGGTCACACCTACCACGGTGGCACCCAGGCGCGCACGCCAGGCCGTCGCAAGGGCGCGCACGGCATCTTCACCGCAGGCCACCCGCACAATCGCGCCGCCACTCTCCTGAGCTGTGGCACACTCATCCGCACGCGGCTCGCGGCTCATAAGCGCCACCGCCGCCCCAGCGCGCAGGGCGTCTACAGCAAAATCATTGCCGTCGACGCGCGCGCCCACGATCGATACATAGGCGCCCCCCCGCTTAACACGTCGGGAATCCCAGGTCAACGAGGTTGCCTGGGCCCCAGCGTTCAGAGGGGCAACCACAAGATTGCCCCCGGTACTCTCAACGATGTCTTGGATTGAAAAAATCATGGATGCCTCGTGCCCACCCGGCCTTCCGACGGAGGTTCCGATGGTGAGGAACCGTTATTGCTGAACGATGCCGTAGCGGCTAATCGCGTTGGCCATTATATCGTGAAATATTGACGCAACAGAACTAAGGGAGGGTACCTCGTCCACGCCCACAAAACATACCAAGGGCAAAGACGCATCGGGCAAAAAGCCTACGAAGCTCAGGTTCCATGAACCTGAAACGTAGGTCCCCTCATCACCCACATACTCAGCCGTGCCCGTCTTGCCTACCACGGTGTAACCATCGATCGCCGCTGCGGTGCCCGTACCCTCGCTTACCACCGTCTCCAGCATGCTGATCATGGTCTCGATGGCCTCGGTGTTCTCGATAATCTGTTCGGTGTCATAGCTTACCTCTTCGCCCGACTGAGGCTGGGAGATGAGAAAGTGCGGCGTGGTGGCCACTCCATTGTTGGCCAGCGCCCCGTAAAAGCGCACCATGGCAAGCGGGGTTACCGTGATGCCCTGGCCGAAGGTGACGTTGTAGCTTTGCACCGTTGACCAGCTACTCACATCACTCACATAACCGCTTCCCTCACCGGGATAGTCCACCCCCGTAAGCTCGGTGACACCGTAGGTCAAAATCTTCTCGTACAGCTCTGAAAAGCCCAGGTATTCCGACACCGACAGCGACATGCCGATGTTGGAGGACTGGTTCAGAATCTCGCGGAAGGTCATGGTCTCATAGGTGCTTTCGTGTGAGTCGTAAATCTCATACTCATCAGCCTGCAAGACCTCCGGGCCATAGATCACGGTTTCCGGCGTGATTGCCCCAGCCTCCAGCAGTGCCATGGCCGACACCGTCTTGAAAATTGACCCCGGCTCAAAGGCGAGCGATATGGCACTGATGGTATCGGCACCCACCTCCATATCCGAGAGGTCAGAAGGGTCCAAATACGGAGTGGCGGCAATGGCCAAAATCTCGCCCGTAGACGCGTCCATCACCACGGCCTTGCCATCTGAGCCGTACAGGCTCTCCACACCCTCAGCCAGACACTCCTCCAGAGCGGTTTGCAGGCTGATGTCGATGGACACGATGATGTCCTGTCCATCCACAGCCGCCTCTTCAATCTCTACGCCATCGGGGATGGGAATGCCCTCGCCGCCGATCTGCTGGACGAGCAGGCCTGAGGTGCCCGAGAGAATGTCATCATAGTACAGCTCCAGCCCCGTAAGCCCATTGCCATCCACGTCCACCAGGCCCACCACCTGACCAGCCGATTCGCCGTAGGGATAGACGCGCTTGGTGTCCTCGATAAAGTAGATGCCCTCAAGGCCCAACGCCTCCAGCTCATCGCCCAGCTCTTTGTCGGCTTGGCGCTGCACATACACAAAGGTGGTGTCCTGGGTGAGGTAATCCGTGTAATCATCCGCATCACCACCCAGTACCTCGGCGAGTGCCTCTGCCGTGCCCTCCACGTCTTCAATCTCTTGAGGGTTGGCATAGATGGTGGTGGCCTCCACGCTGCTGGCCAGCACATTGCCGTTGCGGTCGTAGATGGTACCGCGCCGGGCGGGTAGCTCCACGCTGATGGTGCGGGAGGCTGCGGCTGCCTCACTCCACTCATCAGCCATAATAATCTGAAGATAGCCCAGGCGCAGCACATAGCCGAGGGTGAGAACCATAAAAAAGGCCATCACCCACGCCAGACGGCCGGATAGAACCCGCTGCTTTTTCTTAAACCTGCCTCGTGCCATGCCTAGCCTGCGTTTTCGATTGCCTCAATACTGCCCGAAAGCGAGAGATTGCCCTCCTCATCAGTCACCACAATGTCAGGCTCAAGGCTTATCACCGTGGTTGTTTCAGGGGCAGCCATGCCAAGACTTGTTGCCTCCAGCTTGATGCGGGCCGAAGTGGCCAGCTGGCTGCTCATAACCTCAAGATCATTGCCCTCGTCACGGGCGGTTTCTATCTGGCTGGACAGCTCGGAGGTGTTCATAGCGATGGCCGTGCTCATAGCCGTAAAGCTCACACGCACCAGACCAATGACGAAGAGTACCGTCACCACCACAATGATGGTACGCATGACGCTGTACGCCAGCTGGGGAAGCTCGGTGACTGAGGGATTGGTCCCCGCACCGACGATAAAGCCAAAGCGGGGCCACCCCCGCTGCTCACCGGCATCGACCTCCGACTCAGCCGGTGCGGCCGACCCATACACATAGGAAGGATTGCTGCGCGAAGAGGCAGTCGGAGAAGAGGCAAAGGCAGCCGAACCAAGCGAGGTGGCCGAAGCACCCGCAGCACCCCGTCCTCCCGACGAGCTGCGCCGAGCCGTGCGCGCTTGAGACTGTCGGGAGACCCGACTGCTCCGGTACGACATGCGGGCCTCCTTTCTGGGTCTTAACTGCGTGTGGCAGGCCGCCTTATATCTTTTCAGCCACCCGCAGTTTTGCGCTGCGGGCGCGAGGGTTGGCGCTCACCTCATCGGCCGTGGGCACAACGGGCTTGCGCGTAATCACCTTGAGTGCCGCCCTTGTCCCGCACGCGCATACCGGCAGGTCGGGCGGGCAGGTGCAGGTTTGTGCAAAACGGGCGAAGGTCTCCTTCACAATCCGGTCTTCCAGTGAGTGGTAGCTGATCGCCATGATGCGCGCGCCTGAGTTGGCCCAGCGAATGGCCGCTTCCAGCCCGCGTCTCAGGGCGTCCAGCTCACCGTTTACCTCAATCCGCAGCGCCTGAAAGGTGCGCTTGGCGGGATGCCCCCCCTCACGGCGGGCTGAGGCAGGAATAGCGGCCTTGATGATATCCACCAGGTGGCCACTGCGCTCGATGGGAGTGCGCTGGCGCGCCTCCACGATGAATTCTGCAATCCGGTTGGCCCACTTCTCGTCGGAGTTGCTTCTGATGACCCGGGCGAGCTCTGCTGCGGTTAGGGTGTTGACGAGCTCAGCTGCGGTTGTGGTCTGGTTGCCCGGAGACATCCTCATATCCAAGGGTGCGTCCTCCTTAAAGGAGAAGCCCCGCGACGAAAAGTCGATTTGCGGCGAGGAAACCCCCAGGTCAAAAAGAAAGCCATCGACCCCGGGAACCTCGGCCTGCATCAAAAGGCCATCCAAGTTGCCAAAGTTGCCGCAAAGGAGCTCAATCCTGGGTGGTGTGATGAAATGCTGCGATTCCAGGCGAGCTCCTGCGGCGGCCAGAGCCATGGCATCCTGGTCTATCCCTATCAGGATGCCATGACTCGAAAGCCCTTGAGCAAGGCGGATTGCATGCCCTGCTCCCCCCAACGTCGCATCCACGAAGACGTGATGCGGCGCAGTCCTTGCATACTCAAGGACTTCGGCAAGCAGGACGGGAATGTGTCGGTACTGGTCTGTCATGAATAGGCGAGTGGGCCGGGCTTATCCGAACAGCAGGTCATCAAGGTCGATGCTGTTTTGGAACTCATCCCAGCGACTGGCGTCCCACACCTCAAAATGGTCGGTGTTGCCGATCACGACCACGTCTTTATCGATACCCGCCTTTTCGCGCTGCTGCGCTGACAGGCTCATGCGACCGGCGGCATCGACGCTGCTGGACATGGTGTTGCCATTGAGCATCGTGGCCAGATCGACGTGCGTGCGATCGTTAGGGTCAAACCCCCCGCGCTTCTCGAAAAGCTTCTCCTTCCAGGCCTTATACGTTTCAAGCGTTTACACCATGAGCTTGCCGTGTTTAGCATAGCACACCACCGCCAATTCGGTGCCCTCCGGCAGGAATTTGCGGAACT
>CAYTIS010000024.1:2307-16800 GCA_964438035.1 uncultured Slackia sp. | reverse complement strand
TCTTCTTGAGCAGCACGATGGGGTGCTGCGGACTGGTGAGCTGGGTCTGTTCGGCATCGCTGAAGTGGCACACCTGGGCGGCCTGAGCAAGCGAGGGCATCATCACAGCGAAGGCCTTGCCCTCGCGGCGCTTGCGTCGGCGCAGCTCGGCGAGGGCCTCCTCGTTGTGGGCATCGCAGGCCAGATGAAAGCCACCCAGGCCCTTTACAGCCAGGATGCCTCCCGCGCGCAACAGCTCAGCCGCCTGTTCAAAAATTGCGTCGCTTTCCTCGCGGGTCATGCCCCATATAGCATCGGAGATGGCAAGCTCGTCACACTCTTTTTGCGCATCAAGCCAGAAGATGTGCGGACCGCAGGCAAAGCAGGCATCGGGTTGGGCGTGAAAACGCCGGTCAGCGGGGTTAGCGTATTCATCGGCGCAGGTATCGCACATGGCGAAGCGCTTCATGGAAGTTTTGGGGCGGTCGTAGGGTAGTCCTTCGATGATGGTGAAGCGTGGCCCACAGTTGGTGCAGTTGATGAAGGGGTAGTGGTAGCGGCGGTCGTTTGGGTCGAAGAGCTCGCGCACGCAGTCGTCACAGATGGCCAGGTCAGGGGATACGAGCGTGGTGGCGCTTGTATCGCTTTCGTCGGAATGGCGGATAGAAAAGCCCTCAAAGCCCTCAACCGCTGTCTCATGCATGACAATCTCATCCACGCGTGCGGCGGCCGGCGCGTGCTCGGACAGATCGATGACCAGGGCATCAATCTTTTCGGGCGGACCTTCGACATGAATAAAAACGCCCGAAGTGGCATTGAGAACCCAGCCGACAAGACCGTGGGCACAGGCGCGCCCAAAGACGAAGGGGCGAAAGCCCACGCCTTGGACGATGCCGTGCACCTCTATGTCAAGCGCTTCGACCATATTCCCCCCTTGGATTGTTGCTAGCGCTCGTTTTGGAACGGCGGGGCGGAGGGCGTGTGTGGATGCGTCTGCGCAAAAGCCCGCGCCTGCGACCCTCCTTGGGTGCAGTTGTAGAGGCTGCAACCCGTGCAGCTGAGTGTGAGGCGCCCGTGAGTGACACCTTTGGTGCCCAGGATGATGTTGGATACCGTCTGAATCAGTCCGCTTTCTCCGCGCAAAATCACTACCTCCATGCAGTAGTGAGCGTCCAGGTGCACATGCAGGGTGGTGACAATCTGCTCGTAGAACTCGTGCTGCACGTTGTTGAGCTTTTCGCGCACGCTACCGGTGTGGTGGTCGTACACGATGGTGAGGGTGCCCATGACCTCCTCTCCAGGTAGAGAACATTCCTCTTGGGAGAGCGCCTCACGCACCAAGTCGCGGATGACCTCGCTGCGGTTTTTGGCCAGTCCGCGCTTAGCCACGAGCGTGTCAAAGCGCGTGAGCAGGCTTTCAGGCATTGCTACCGAAAATCGAATGAGGTCTTGGGCCATGGTTACACCAACTTGACGGTGACGCCGCTCGCGTCACGGGCATCGTCCTCCAGGGCCTCTTTGGCCTCGTCAAGAAGGGCGCGGATGTCATCAAGAGCGCTCATGGCCTGGTGGAGCTTAGCACCTACGGTGGTGTAACCGGCATCTTCGGCCTGGTGGGCCAGGTTGTGAGTCCAGCGGCGCTCCACCTTGATGTGGTCGTCAATCTGCTCAATCATCTGCTCGAACTGTCCGGTGTTGATACCGTTGGTACACATATAATCCTCCTGTTGCCGTGCGGCTCTCTCCCTGTGGCCTGAGCACCCTTTGTTGTGGCAGGGTTCACTCGGTAGGGTATTATTCTTCCCCGATGCGCTGCAAAGTAAAGACCTTGGATAGGCAACGGTGTGAAAAAACCCGCAAAAAGTAACATGTATCGTGAGGCCAAGCAGGAAAGTTTGGGTGATTTTGAGGCGGCAATCGATGGAGATATTGATGCGCAGGTCTGCGTGGTGAGTTATGGCGAACCGGCACAGCGTGTCCGTGTGGCGCTTGATGCGGCCTGTGCCGGTCTTACGATGCCCGACCCTGTGTATCTAGATGTGTCGCTTTTAGTGCCAGCGGATGCGTTTGCGGCCCTGGAAGGGCTTGATGCGGTAGCGGTGGTGGTGGCCGATGAGATTGCGGCGACTCTGCTTTCGCAGGCGTATCGCTGCGAGGTGGTTCTTGATGCGCAGGGGCGGCTGTTTGGGCGCCCCTGCGTGGCGTTTTCCTCATTTGAAGCTGATTTGACTGATGAGCGTGCCAAGCAGCGCGATTGGGCCTTACTCAAAACCCTGCGCTCCGTAGTCCGCCGCGCGTGAGCGGCAAATCCTCGCGCGCGGGTCTTTTTGGCGATGAACTCGGGCGTGCGAGGCTAGTTCTCGGCAATCTCGGAGATGCAGCCCATGGGACATGCATCGACGCAGTCGTTGCAGGCGATGCAGGACTCCTCATCAACCGCTTCGGCGACGCCGTCCACGATATCGAGTACCTCTTGCTCGCACGACTCCACGCAGATGCCGCAGCCAACACATTCTTCCACCTCAAGTACGGGATGAGGCATAGCTCGCTCCTTCCGTTGCATAAACACCTGATACTGACGCTGACACAGGGGCCATCTGCCCCACCAGTCCCACGATACCACGACGGCCTGCGCTTCTTCAGAATCGTTGACCAGCGCCATGACGGCTAACTTACTTCTTGCAAGAACAGGCTTCGAGTCTTCTCGCTCAGCTTGAACGCCAGGGGCCGTTTCGAGATGGCCTCAATGAGGCCTTCTTCCTCCAAGACTTGGGTGCGTTTGCGCGCCGTCTGGGGGCTACATTCAAGGTGCTGTGCAATCTCGTGGATGGTCGTGTCCTCAAATGCCCCAAAAAGCGCGACTTGAATCAACTGCCACAAAATCGCACACTCTTTTGTGCCTGTGCGCGAATCTTGGGTCTCATAGTGCTTAAGTACCTCTTTGGAACGTGCAAGGATGGCTTCGCTTCGCTTGAGTCGATCTATTATCCGACGCTGTGCCTGATTGATAAAACCAAGAATTATCAGCACAAACGACGTGACCTCGCTACGATTGAGGGGGTTTTCGACGGATTTGAACCCACGGTAGTAGGCGCCTTTGTTTTCGGCGATGACGCGAGAAAGCGAAAGCACGGTTGGAATAGTCAGCGTCCTGCTCAGGTGTAAAGCCAGCAGGTAGCGCCCGGTTCTGCCGTTGCCATCATAAAACGGATGGATGTATTCAAAGACGTAGTGGGCGATGGCTGCGTTGTACAGCGCGGGCATCTCTTTGGATTCGGTGAGCTTAAGCAAGGCATTCAGGTAGTCTATGATGGTGCCTTCGGGATTGACACCCTGATGAATCGCCCGTGCGCCGCTGCCCACTATCTCAACGGGTCCCTTTCGAAATAGCTTTCCATCAGGTATTTCACTCGCTGACAGTTCTCCATCCATCACGGTGTCATACACACTCCGAATCTCTTCCGGTGTTGAGGGATCGGCTTGTGATCCGTCGATCAACTGAAGATAAAGCTTGGCCATCTCCTTAAACCGTTGCGTAGAGGGGTCTTGGGCATTGGCGCTAACACGTGCGAGGACATCATTGATTTGTTTGCGCGTGCTGTGAACGCCTTCGATTTCATTACTGGACACAACCTCATCGGTTATAAGATTGCGGAGCAATGAGGCCCGAGCAATTCCCGGAAGTCGTTCAAGCAAGCTCGACACGCTCCGCTCTTCATAAAGGATGCGCTCTGCCAAGGTGGACAGCTCATGAGGAATGGCAAGAAACAGCTCATGTCCGCTGGTCACAATACCCGTTTGAAAGGTCGATTCGGCGGAGAATCTCGACTGATACGCGGCATCCACGAGCGATTTTCCATCGCTACCCGCTTTGTGGTAGATGGTTGCGAGCTCGCTATAGGCGGCAGCCATCCCATACCTCGCTTTCTGTGAGCCGTATCGTTTATTTCGAATTTTGCGTCATCTTAAAAATAAGGAGCGGGTTGCGGGCTTCTTATCTTTAAAAATCCTAGTTTTTCACGATAAGGAAAGCGGGAACATAAGCAAAAGCGGGGATTCGGTGCAGTGGATTTGACTGGGGTTGGGGGCGCTTGACAGAGCTGTGGCCGTGGCTACAATCCGTCCCTAGCACTCGCACGCTTCGAGTGCTAATTCGTAAAACGATGCTACGGCACCGCCCAAAGGGACACGCCCCAAGAAGAGTCACGGCTGTTCGCCTGGCTTTTCGGGCACATGCGACGAGGGAAAGAAGGCTTACGCGCATGAAGAAGTTCAAGACGGAGAGTAAAAAGCTCCTCGACCTCATGATCAACTCCATCTATACCAATCGTGAAATCTTTTTGCGCGAGTTGATCTCTAACGCCTCCGACGCGGTGGATAAGCTCTACTTCAAGAGCCTGACCGACTCTGACGTGCAGCTTTCCAAGGATGAACTCTCCATCCATGTGGCCTTTGACTCAGATGCGCGCACGGTTACCGTGTCCGATTCCGGCATTGGCATGACCAAAGATGAGCTGGATAAAAACCTGGGCACCATTGCGCATTCCGGCTCCCTTGAATTCAAGGACGAAAACGCCGAGGCGCAGGGCGGCGACGTGGATATTATTGGCCAGTTTGGCGTAGGTTTTTACTCAAGCTTCATGGTTGCCAAGCAGGTTTGCGTGGTTTCCCGGGCCTTTGGCTCCGAGGAGGCGTGGGCCTGGACTAGCGACGGTATTGAGGGCTATTCGATCAAGGCGGCCGAGCGCGCAGGCCATGGCACGGATGTCATCCTCACCCTCAAGGATAGTGCCGCCGAGGAGGACTACGATACCTACCTTTCGGAATGGGGCCTTAAAAACCTCATTAAAAAGTACAGCAATTATGTGCGCTACCCCATCACCATGGACTGCGAAAAAACGCGCCCCAAGCCCAGGCCTGAGGATGCTGGTGAGGACTACGAGCCCGAATTCGACCACTACACCGAAACCGAGACCATCAACTCGATGATTCCCATCTGGAAGCGCAGCAGATCCGATGTGACCCAAGAGGAATACAACGAGTTTTACAAATCTGACTTCCACGATTACGCCGACCCCGTGCGCACCATGACTGTGCACGCCGAGGGTGCGCTTACCTACGATGCTCTCATGTTCATTCCCAGTCGCGCGCCGTTTGACCTGTACAGCAAGGATTACAAGAAGGGTCTGGCGCTCTACAGTTCGAACGTGCTCATCATGGAGAAGTGCGAGGAGCTTGTGCCCGACTACTTCAACTTTGTGCGCGGCGTGGTGGACAGCCAAGATCTCCAGCTTAACATCTCGCGCGAAACGCTCCAGCACAACAGCCAGCTGCGTGCCATCGCCCGTCGCCTGGAGAAGAAGATCAAAAATGAGCTGGCAAGCATGCGTGACAACGATCGCGCGACCTACGAGAGCTTCTTCACGAATTTTGGACGCGGCCTGAAATACGGCATCTACATGACCTACGGCATGAACAAGGGCGATTTAGCTGATCTGCTGTTGTTCTATTCGGCCAAAAAAGGTGAGATGGTCACGCTCGACGAGTACCTTGCCGCTAGCCCCGAAGGACAGGACGCCATCTTCTACGCGGCGGGCGACTCGGTGGAGCGCCTGAGCAAGATGCCGGTGGTCAAGGCTGTGCTGAACAGGGGATACGACGTGCTGCTGTGCACGCAGGACGTGGATGAGTTTTGCCTTCAGGCCATGCAGTCTTACGGCAAGCCTGCTGAGGAAGGCCAGGAGTTGAGCGAAAAGCCGCTGAAAAACGTGGCATCGGGCGATTTGGGCTTGGAGTCTGAGGAGGAAAAGAAAGCCGCCGATGAGGCCGCCAAGGAAAACGAGGCGCTATTTGGAGCTATGAAGGAGGCCTTGGGCACTCAGGTGACTCGCGTGGGCGTTTCCACGCGCTTGAGCTCGGCCGATGACGCTCCCGCCTGCATCACCACCGAGGGGCCACTTTCGCTTGAGATGGAGAAAATCCTCTCGCAGATGCCCGAGGTGGGCGAGGAAGCCAAAAGCGAGCGCGTGCTTGAGATTAACGCACAGCACCCGATATTCGCCACGCTCAAGGCCGCGCAGGACGCAGGCGATGTCCAGAAGGTAGAGCTGTATGCCGCTCTCCTTTACAACCAGGCGCTTCTTGTGGAGGGTATGCCTGTAGACGATCCGGTGGAGTTTGCTAACCAGATTGCCAGCCTGATGAACTAGCAGCTGTTGTTGGCTTCGGAGTAGTGCAGGTCGGCGTGCCTGACAAGGTTTCAACCGTGTCTGTGGATGAAAAATCCTGGAGAGGTGAATCCGGGGCGGGCGCATGCTGCGCGGGGTAGAACTGCTGTACGTGTGCCTGCCTCAGCACACAAACAAAAAGGCACCGGATCTCGGTGCCTTTTTGTGTGCGGGCCTGCGCTGCATCCGCCTCTTACTACTTCAAGGGAGCTGCTATCCCAGAGGGCTGCTGCCTTGAAGGGCAGCCATCCTAAATGGCTGCCGCGATGAGCGCCCCCATCTCAGAGCAACTCACACGCGCTTCACCGGGCTTAGCAAGGTCGGCCGTGCGATGCCCCGCTTCAAGCACGACACTCACGGCATCTTCAATTGCCTGGGCCTCGCGGGCCAGATCAAAGCTGTAGCGCAGCATCATCGCGACAGACAGGATGGTGGCGATGGGGTTGGCGATGTTGCGCCCGGCGATGTCGGGGGCGCTGCCGTGGATAGGCTCATACATGCCCCGGTTTGTTTCTCCGAGGCTGGCAGAGGGCAGCATGCCGATGGATCCGGTGATGCAGCTTGCCTCGTCGGAGAGGATGTCGCCAAAGAGGTTGCCGGTCAAGATCACATCGAACTGTCCAGGGTTGGTCACCAGCTGCATGGCCGCATTGTCCACGTAGAGGTAGTCCACCGCCACGTCGGGGTAGCTTACAGCCACGCGCTCTACGGTTTTGCGCCACACGCGGCTGGTTTCCAACACGTTGGCCTTATCTACGCTCGTCACGTGTCCGCGACGCTGACGTGCCATCGCAAACGCGCGATGCGCAATCCGCTCCACCTCGGCTATGGAGTAGTTCATGTCGTCATGTCCGGTGCCATCAGCGTCGCGTCGCTTTTCGCCAAAGTACACATCGCCGGTCAGTTCACGCACCACCACCAGGTCAAGGCCGTCTTTGATGCGGTCGGGCTTGAGCGGGCAGGCGTCGGCCAACGGGGCGTAGAGGGTGGCAGGGCGCAGGTTGGCAAACAGCCCCAGGGCCTTGCGGATTTCCAGCAGGGCCTTTTCGGGTCGGTTGTGCGGCGGCTGCGTATCCCATGCGGGGCCACCCACTGCGCCCAGAATCACGCTGTCGGAGGCCAGGCAGGCCTCCACGGTAGCCTTAGGCAGGCACTCACCCGTGGCATCGATGGCTGCGCCACCGATGAGTGCTTCGGTGTAGGCAAAGCTGTGTCCAAAACGTTCGCCCACGCGGTCAAGCACGTTCAGGGCTTCGTCCACAATTTCAGGGCCTATACCATCACCCTTTATCACCGCCAAATTGAATGCAGACATGCTCTCCCTTTCAAATCGTTCGCCTGCGCCCCATTGCGCTGCGCTATATCCCGCGTGCCTTGAGGCTGCTCAGCAGCCCGTCGTTGTCGATAATTCCTTGGATGAACTCGGGGAAGGGCAGCGCCTGAAACGTCTGCCCCGTGGTTTCATTGGTGATGGTGCCGCACTCAAAGTTCACCGACACGGTGTCACCGGCGCTGATGGCGCTAGCCGCCTCGGCGCACTCCAGAATTGGCAGCCCGATGTTTATGGCATTGCGGTAAAAGATACGTGCAAAACTGGCAGCAATTACACAGGCCACGCCATTGTCCTTGATGACGCGCGGTGCGTGCTCACGCGAGCTGCCGCAGCCAAAGTTTTTGTCAGCGACAATGATGTCGCCGGGCTGCACATGCTTCACAAATTCGGTGTCGATATCCTCCATCGCGTGGGTGGCCAGCTCCTGGGGGTCGGCGATGTTGAGGTAGCGGGCGGGGATGATAACGTCGGTGTCCACGTTGTCGCCGTACTTGAATACGGTGCCCTTCGCATGCATCTGCATGGGGATGCTCCTTTCACAAAAAGAGAGAAGAGGCAAAGGTGGTTCTCATGGCTTCAGGGTTACTAAGTATCCTTAAGCGCCTAGGGTCGCCGCACCTCCTCCATGCTTGCAGGGTCAGTAATCACGCCGGTCACAGCACTGGCTGCGGCTACGGCAGGGCTGGACAGGTACACCTCGGAGGTCACGTGCCCCATGCGCCCCACAAAATTGCGATTGGTGGTGGCAATGGCGCGCTCCCCGGCGGCAAGAATCCCCATGTGACCGCCTAGACACGGTCCGCAGGTGGGGGTGGACATGATTGCGCCCGCTGCGATGAAGGTTTCGGCCAGGCCCTCGCGCAAACATTGCATGTAGACCTCCTGAGTTGCCGGAATCACGATAGCACGTACCCCATCGGCTACGTGCTTGCCCTCCATAATGCTGGCCGCCACGCGCATATCTTCGATGCGGCCGTTGGTGCAGCTGCCGATAACGCACTGATCGATTTTGATCCCGGCCAGTTCAGTCACAGGCCTGGTGTTCTCAGGTAGGTGCGGTGCAGCCACGGTGGGCGGGATAGCATCCAGGTCAATCTCAATTTTGCGCGCGTAGTGCGCGTCCTCATCGGCTTCAAAGATGCGTGGCTCGTGCAGGGCACGATCCTTCTGGTAGGCAAGTGTCTTGTCGTCCACGGGGAAGATGCCGTTTTTGGCTCCGGCTTCAATGGCCATATTGCAGATGGAGAAGCGGTCGTCCATGGACAGGCTCGCCACGCCCGGGCCGGTGAACTCCATGCTCTGATAAAGTGCCCCGTCCACGCCGATGGTGCCGATGATGTGCAAGATGACGTCTTTGCCTGAAACCCAGGGTGCCAGCGCGCCGGTCAGGTGGAAGTTAATGGCCTGCGGCACCCGAAACCAGGCCTTGCCTGTAGCGATGCCGGCGGCCGCGTCGGTGGAACCCACGCCCGTGGAAAAGGCGCCCAACGCGCCGTAGGTGCAGGTGTGGCTGTCAGCGCCAATCACCAGGTCTCCTGAGGCGACGATGCCCTTTTCGGGCAAAAGTGCGTGCTCCACCCCCATATTACCCACGTCGTAGAAGTGAACCAGGTCGTGGCGGCGGGCAAACTCCCGACACTCCCGACACTGCTCGGCGCTTTTAATGTCTTTGTTGGGGGCGAAATGATCCATCACCAGTGCCACCTTAGAGCGGTCAAAGACCTTATCCATATCAGCTTTGACCAGCTCACGGATGGCTACCGGTCCGGTGATGTCGTTTGCTAAGGCCAAATCTATGTCGGCCTCAATCAGCTGGCCCGGCTCCACGGAATCCAATCCCGCATGCGCCGCCAAAATCTTTTGGGTCATGGTCATGCTCATGATTCAATCCACCGTTCTACGAAAAGGGAGGGTGCGCTTATTCGAAGCGCCGGGCCACACTGAGCTCCTGCAGGAATGCTCGGGCGCATTCATGGACCCGAGCCGCGCAACACGCCGTGTCCTCTAACCTGCTCGGGGCACCTCTCTTAGGCCTGGAGATAGGTGCGGTTGATGGCTGAGACAACGCCCTTGATGGCGGCCGTGGTGGTGTCGACATGTTCGCCAGCACCCCACACGAGCGTACCATCCGGGCCTTCGATTCCTACATAGGCCATGGCGCAGGCATCAGAGGTGGTGCCCAAGGTGTGCTCGCTGTAGTCCACAATGTGGGCGCGCAGCCCCAGCTTGCCCAGGGCATCGCACACCGAGTCAAGTCGCCCGTTGCCATTGCCTACCGCATTCTGCTCAGCGCCATCGATTTTCACCGTGACGAAGGCCCTGAAGCTCTGGTTGTCGCTGTCGCGCGTGTAGTGGAAGTCCAGCAGCTCAATGCGTGACTCCTGGTTCACGTAGGTGTCGTGGAAGATCTGGTTCACCTCACTGGGAGAAAGCTCCTTGTGCGCGTGGTCGGACACGTCCTTGGAGGCATAGCTCAGCTCCTCGCGCATCTTGGGCGGCAAAACGTAGCCAAAGTTGGTCTCCAAGATGTAGCCAATCCCGCCCTTGCCTGACTGGCTGTTGATACGAATGACATCCGTTTCGTACTTGCGGTTCACGTCGGCGGGATCGATGGGCAGGTAGGGGCAGGTCCAGTGCTCAGGGTCGTTTTCTTTGCGCCAGGCAAAGCCCTTGGCGATGGCGTCCTGGTGGCTGCCAGAAAACGCCGCGAACACAAGCGAACCCGCATACGGTCTGCGCGGTTCTACGGTCATGCGAGTTACGCGCTCATACATCTCCACCAAGCCGGGCATGTCGCTGAAGTCCAGCACGGGGTCGATGCCGTGACTGAATAGATTCATTGCCAGGGTGATGATGTCTACATTGCCGGTACGCTCGCCATTGCCAAAAAGCGTCCCCTCAATGCGATCAGCTCCAGCCAAAAGTCCCAGTTCAGCGTCGGCTACGCCGGTTCCTCGGTCGTTGTGGGGGTGCAGCGAAATTTCGATAGCCTCGCGATATTTCAGGTTCTTGTGCATGTACTCCACCTGGCTCGCATACACATGCGGGCTGCTCATCTCCACGGTGGCGGGCAGGTTGATGATGGCTTTGCGCTCTGGTGTGGGCTGCCAGATATCAAGCACCTCGTTGCACACCTCCAAGGCGTACTCGGGTTCGGTGCCGGTGAAGCTTTCGGGACTGTACTCAAAGCGGAAATTGTCATAGCCTGCGGTGTCGGTCAGCTCTTTAAGCAACTGCGCTCCGTTGGCGGCAATCCGCTTGATCTGTTCCTTAGTCTTTTTAAACACCTGCTCGCGCTGGGCTAGGCTCGTGGAGTTGTATACGTGTACGACCACCGGGGTGGCGCAGCCCTCTAGGGCATCAAAGGTTTTGCGGATGATGTGCTCGCGCGCCTGGGTAAGCACCTGGATGGTGACATCCTGAGGAATCATTTCCTTTTCGATGAGGGTGCGGGCAAACTCAAATTCGGTCTCGCTGGCGGCGGGAAAGCCAATTTCAATTTCTTTGAAGCCCACCGCGATGAGCTTTTCCCACATCTCCAGCTTCTCATCAAGGCTCATGGGGATGGTCAGGGCTTGGTTGCCGTCGCGCAAATCCACGCTACACCACTTGGGTGCCCGCTCGATATGGTCTTTACGTACCCAGTCATAGCAGGGCTCGGGGGGCATGAAGTATCCGCAGCGGTATTTGGTATGGGTAGGCATTCCAGTCATGGGGTCTTCCTCCTTTGTGCGGCCCTGCCATAAGGCGGCCGGGACGTGTTGATGTTCGGTGTGGGATCCAGCCCGAAGCCGGGCTGGAATGCGCCGGCCTCGGGCCAAATGCAATGGTTTTACAGGCATGTTCGTGATACATCGGTCGTCGGGCCGCACGAAACGCCGAGAGGTTGTGATTGCGTGCACAACTAGCGACGAGGGAATTTATAAGGCGCAGGCCCGTGAGGTTCGCGGCGCTTCGGAATATGACTTCGAAGCGGTGTGGCGACCTACAGGTGCGCCTGGATAAGCTTAGGGCGAAAGCCCCCGGCAGCGAGCGCATCCACAATCCGGTGCTTGTGCTCGGTGCCGTATGCCTCAATCGTAAGTCGAAGCTCAACCGCCGCATTGCGGTTGGTACTGACAAACTGGTTGTGATCGAGCCTGATCACGTTACCGTGGTTGTCGGCCACGATTGAAGCCACGCGCACCAGCTCGCCGGGGCGGTCGGGCAAAAGCGTGGACACGGTGAAGACGCGGTCGCGCTGAATCAGGCCGTGCTGAACCACCGAGGACATAGTAATTACGTCCATGTTGCCGCCGGAGAGGATAGCTACCACCTTTTTGCCGGTGACCGGCAGGTGTTTGAGGGCTGCCACGGTGAGCAGGCCGGAGTTTTCCACCACCATCTTGTGGTTTTCGACCATGTCCAAGAAGGCCACAATCAGCTCGTCATCCTCAATGGTGATGATGCCGTCCAGGTTTTCTTGCAGGTAGGGAAAGAGGAGGTCGCCGGGTTCTTGGACGGCGGTGCCATCGGCGATGGTGCTGATAGAGGGGAGCTTGACCACATGGCCCGCTTCCAAAGAGGCCTGCAGGCAGGCGGCACCAGCGGGTTCCACACCAATGACCTTAATGTGTGGGTTGAGGAGTTTGGCCAGGGTGGACACGCCAGTGGCCAGCCCTCCTCCGCCCACGGGCACCAGGATGTAGTCCACCAGGGGCAGCTCCTTAACAATCTCCATAGTGATGGTGCCCTGACCGGTGGCCACTGTCAGGTCGTTAAAGGGATGGATGAACGTGTAGCCGCGCTCCTCGGCCAGCTCCTGGGCCTTAGTACAGGCCTCATCGTAGACATCGCCATGGGTGATAACCTCGGCACCGTAGTGCTTGGTGCGCTCTACCTTGATGAGTGGGGTGGTGGTGGGCATGACCACCACGGATTGAGCGCCGCAGCGGGTGGCCGCGAAGGCCACGCCCTGGGCGTGGTTGCCAGCCGATGCGGCGATAAGGCCGCGCGTGCGCTCCTCGTGCGTGAGTTTGCTGATTTTGTAGTAGGCACCGCGCACCTTGTAGGAACCCGTGCGCTGCATGTTTTCGGGCTTGAAGTAAACCTTGTTGCCGGTAGCATCGCTGAAGTGGGGGCTTTCGATAAGCTCGGTCTTTTGGGTTGCTTCTTTGACTCTCTCTGATGCTTCTTCAAATGCGTCCAGCGTGAGCATGTCTTTCGCCCCTCGTTTCTCGCCGCTGCGGTTTAGCGTAGTGGAGCAGTATACCCCTTCATGTGGCCTCCACGCCCTCAAACTAATCGACCTCCAGGCTTTGGGTACGGTCGAACACGATAAATCGGTGCGTGTTGGGTGGGGCGGGCAGTCGAAAAGGCGTGTGTGGGGTAGTATGCCGCTGTCGGGCGGCTTGCTTACATTTGAGGGGCATCGCGCTCGCCCGCATTGTGCAGACTTGAGAAAGGAGAGTGCGCGTGAAAACCGTATCGACCCCCCATGCACCTGCCGCCATCGGTCCCTATGTCCAGGGTAAGATCGTTGGCGACCTGCTGTTTGCCTCCGGCCAGATCGCCCTTGATCCCGTTACTGGCGAGATGGTGGGCACTACTGTGGAGGAGCAGACGACCCAGGTTATGAAAAATGTTGCTGCCCTGCTTGAGGCTGCTAACACTGATTTTGATCACGTGGTCAAAACCACCTGTTTTTTGGCCGACATGGACGATTTTGCCGCTTTCAATGGTGTGTATGCCCAGGCCTTTGGTGAGCATCTGCCCGCCCGCTCCGCCATCCAGGCGGCTGCGCTTCCCAAGGGTGCTCTGGTGGAGGTAGAGGTCATCGCCCAGGTAGGCGAGGTAGGCGAAGAGAGCTAAATGTTCGGCTCCGGCTTGTCCTCGTGTGCCTGGTGAGGGGTGCCGGCCAGACTGGCCACGTTCTCGTCGAGGGGTGTAGCCGGGTGTTTGATAGGTCCGGACAAATAGACAAGCGAGCGGCGCACGCGGGGCCGCAGGAGCACAGACGTAAGGGGAGGACGGATAGCCATGGGCGCTCCTTTGTTTGAGATGCGCGATGCCACGGTGGTGCGTGGCGGAAAGACTATTCTGCACGTGGAGCGTTTTGCGTTAGCCGAAGGCGAACATATCGCGGTTCTGGGGCCCAACGGGGCAGGCAAGTCCACCTTTGTGCAGCTGCTCACGCGCGAAGTCATGCCGCTGCACCGTACAGAGCCACCCGTGCGTTTTCGCGGTAGCGCGCGCCCTACCTTGGCCCAGATTAAGGCCTGTGTGGGTGTGCTTAGCGCCACGATGCAAGACCAGGTGCGCGTCCACGTGCCTGCGCTCGATATCGTGTGCGGCGGGCTGTTTGGCACACTAGGTCTACCTCACCACCTCAAGGTCACCGCAGATGACCGAGATTTGGCCTTGGCCTCGCTTGCTCGATTGGGCATAGCTGACCTGGCGCATCGCGACGTGACGACACTTTCCACCGGGCAGCTGCGTCGTGTCTTGGTAGCGCGTGAACTCGTGAGTAATCCCGAGGTGCTCATTTTTGACGAGCCGTGCACGGGCCTTGATCCCGAGGGCATGTATCATGTGCGCCACACTATGCGCACGCTTGCCCAGCAGGGTTGCGCCTTGGTGCTGGTCACGCACTATCCTGAGGACATCATCCCCGCTATAGACCGCGTGCTGCTTATCAAAGATGCCCGGATAGCGGCCGACGGCCCCAAAGAGGAGTTGCTGAGTACTGAGCACATGACCAGCCTGTTTGCTGCCCCGCTTGCCGTAGAGCACAAAGATGGCTGGTACGCCCTGCGCGGCATCTACTGATGTGCTGATGCAGTACTCAATCCCTTGTGCCCCTATAGTGAGAGCTTACGGAGGATGGCTATGGCGCATGATGTGCACGATGCGGCGAGTATGAGGATTACTCAGGGGATGACTGCAGCAAAGTGCGCCGTCGTGGCAGATGCAGGC
>CAYTIS010000024.1:0-2207 GCA_964438035.1 uncultured Slackia sp. | reverse complement strand
GCCGAGACCTATGCCTGTTTGCCCGAAGAACCTCTGCATGTCGATGTGGTTGCTACTGCTGATGCCGAGGTGCTGTTTCTCAACGTGGGGCGCCTGACGCGTCTGTGCTCGAACGCGTGCCAGTATCACCAGGCAGTGGTCGCCAACCTCTTGGCCGTGATGGCCCGCAAGAACACTTATTTGTCTCAACGCGCCTTCCATGTCGCGCCCAAAACGATTCGTGGCAAGGTGCTTGCCTACCTCTCCAGCGAGTCGGCACGCGCCGACTCGCTGTCATTCGAGGTACCCTTCAACCGCCAAGAACTTGCCGACTACCTCGGTGTGGATCGCAGCGCATTGTCCGCAGAACTCTCGAGGATGCAAAAGGACGGCCTCATCCGCACCAAGCGAAGCTCTTTCGAACTGCTCACATAAGGGGTGTCGGCCTGGTGGCGGAGAAGTGCTTAGCTAGGCGGCTTCCTGTCCCAGGATGGTGGCCAGGTCGTCTTGTGCGGTCGAGGTCGGGTGAATGTCGTAGTTTTGTACAAGCACATCAAGCACGCCGGGCGAGACAAAGGCCGGAAGCGTGGGCCCAAGGTAGATGCCTTTGATGCCCAGGTATAAAAGCGTGAGCAGGATACACACCGATTTTTGCTCATACCAGGAAAGGACCAGCGTGAGCGGCAGATCGTTGACGCCGCACTCAAAAACCTCCGCCAAGGCAAGGGCAATCTTGATGGCGCCGTAGGCATCATTGCACTGTCCGATATCCAGGAGGCGCGGAAGGCCCCCGATGGTGCCAAGGTCAAGGTCGTTGAGGCGGAACTTCCCGCAGCCAAGTGTGAGGATGATGGTGTCCTCGGGGGCCTCGCGGGCGACCTCTGTGTAATACGAGCGGTCAGCGCACGCACCATCGCATCCGCCGACGAGCAGGAAGTGCTTGACGACACCCTGCTTCACTGCATCAATGACCGCATCGGCTACGCCAAGCACTGCAGCATGACCAAATCCCGTGGTCATGGACGTGCCGCCGTTGGCTCCGTAGGTCTGGGTGGCCTCGGTATAGCCCCCAAGTTGCTTAGCATGCTCAATAAGGGCGGAAAAGTCCTTATCTCCTTCGCTGTCGGGCACGTGCTGCAGGTCGGGATAGGCAACGGGTCCGGTGGTGTAGACGCGGTCGGCATAGCTGCTGCGCGGCGGCATGAGGCAGTTGGTGGTAAAGAGGATGGGTGCGGGAACGCCGTCGAACTCCTTTTGCTGACGGAACCACGCCGTCCCAAAGTTGCCCTTGAGCTGCGGATGGGCCTTGAGCTGTGGATAGCCATGGGCGGGCAGCATCTCCCCGTGCGTGTAGACGTTCACGCCCGTGCCGTCGGTCTGGCGCAGCAGCGCCTCAAGGTCGCAGAGGTCATGCCCGCTTACGATAATGAAGGGGCCGGGTTCGATACAAAGCGGCACCTCCGTGGGAGTCGGATTGCCGTATGTCGCGGTATTTGCCTCATCGAGAAGCGCCATGCAAGCTAGATTTGCCTGGCCTACCTTGAGCCCCAGTGCGATGAGCTCATCAACAGAAAGGCTAGCGCCAATACCGACCAGCGACTCGTAGAAGCAGGCATCAACGGAGTCGTCCGTGCGTCCCAGCATGGCGGCATGATAGGCATAAGCAGCCATACCACGGATCCCAAAAAGCACAATCGATTTGAGAGAGCGGATGTCTTCTGTTTCGTTCCACAGGGTTTTGATATCGAAGGGGTCCACGTCGGCACAGGCGAGGGCACGTGTCGCTTCGCGCACGCTCTTGGTGAGTGATGCGATATGCTCGCCGTCAAAACTCACGTTGGTGACGCAGGCGAACAGAGCCTCCCGCATAAGCGCGTTGACCTCGGGCGTGGCAAGCGTGCCGCCGGTTGCGCGGGCCAGGTCAACGAGCGCGCCGGTCAGCTCGTCTTGCAGGTCGGCGACCGGGGCGGTCTTGCCACACACTCCGCGCGAGCTCGTGCATCCCGTACCGCGAGCCGTCTGCTCGCACTGGAAACAAAACATGGATGTGTCCATTTGTCATCCTTCCTCAATGGATTGCCGAAACACCAGGGGCAATCATAGGAAGGGGATAGGGGCATGTCTGTTGTCATTACAACAATTAAAGCGAGAAGCGACAGGCAACCAAACGAGGCCGTGTTGGTGGCGGTCAAGTGCCTTGCACCCAGCATCGCTGCAAGGAGAAAAGA
>CAYTIS010000023.1:0-16948 GCA_964438035.1 uncultured Slackia sp. | reverse complement strand
GCTGAGGGCTAAGCCGAACATCTTTTGAATAATCGTCTCAGAGACCTTCTCAGAGCTTTATCGCATGATCCGACGGTAGAAACCTTCCTCCTGAGTGGATGAGAGGTTTTTCCTCCCCTCCCAGTCGGATGCCTCTGTGAGCAAGAAGCCCCGCACATGCGGGGCTTCTTGTCTGTTTATAGCGAATCATCCCGCGCATAGCGGCCACCACGTCATTGTCTGTGACCTCTGGGTGGCGACTCGATACCCTTGGGTGAACCCCTATCGCGCTCATCTGTCTCCTCTTAATCTGATATGACATCATACGTGTGGAGATCAGTGAAGGTGCGCGCGGTTTTCGGGGTTTTTATCCGCGCGAGAGGCTGCGAGCGTGGGTCGGGACGCTTGGGCTAGAATGCCGGAAATCAGGGCGCTAAGGTGCGTCCCACGGCGAGAGAGACGAGATGTATGTTTGAAGCCTTCCTCGGTGCTGCGGCTGGCACCGGTTTTACCTTTGCATGCACTACGCTTGGCGCGGCGGCGGTATTTTTGCTTCGTGGGAAGAAAAACGGCATCGCGCAGACGCTCTTTTTGGGCTTTACGGCTGGCGTCATGATTGCGGCCAGCGTCTGGAGTCTGCTCATTCCTGCTATTGAGCGTGCCGAAGAGATGGATCAAATTGGATGGATTCCCGCAGCTGGAGGCTTTGTGCTGGGTGTGGCGTTCCTGTTTGTTCTGCATGCGCTATTACCCCATTTTAACTTTGGCAAGACGCATCCTGAAGGGCTGCCTTCGAGCTGGGGTCGTTCGACGCTGTTATTCACGGCGGTGACACTCCATAACATCCCCGAGGGCATGAGCGTGGGTTTGCTGTTTGGTATGGCGGCCCAGCAGGGTGGCGACCCGGCGCTTACCGGCATGGCCACAGCACTTGCGCTGGGTATCGGCATCCAAAACATCCCCGAGGGCGCGGCGGTGTCGCTGCCGCTTGCTCAGGAGGGAGTGAGTCGCAGGAAGGCCTTTGCGTTGGGGAGCCTTTCTGGCCTAGCTGAGCCGGTGTTTGGCTGCCTTGTGGTGTTGGGTATTGGCTTTATCACGCCATACATGCCCTGGGTTTTAGCCTTTTCAGCAGGGGCGATGATGTTTGTGGTGGTGGAAGACCTTATCCCCGAGGCGCATCTGGGCGATCACAGCAACTGGGGAACCGCTGGCGTGATGGCGGGGTTTTTGCTCATGATGATTCTGGATGTGGCACTGGGGTAGGAATGCGCTGCGCCTTGTCTCATATTTAACTTAGTCGCGACTGAAGCAGGTGGCGAATAGCTTCAATCGCGTGACCCCGAAACATGGCTCGCGGTCCAGCATAGGCCATGGCGGTACGCTGAAAAGCCTGTTCATCGGGTGGATAACAGTGGTTTGAGCAGCTCTTACAGCTGGGGCGCGGGTCGCGTTGACACAGTGCCCTGCGCACTTCGCCATACCGTTGATGGGCGGCGCACGAGGGGCACAAATGCGGAATCTTGTGTTTGGGATACACGCCGGCATCCACGCCCACGCTTTGGAGGGGTGCACGCTGGGTATTGTTGTGGTGGTCGGTGCAGTAGATTTCAGTCATGCCGCCCAGAGTTACGATGTCGCGCGCCACGTCCTTTTCGGTAAAGCGCGCCATGATACGCTCGCGGTGGCGTGCGTAGGCTCGGGTCGTGAGGGTGTCGGAGCGGCGGATGGATTCGAGGGTTAAGGCCTCATTTGCGGGGTTTGCGGAATCTGCGGGGGCGGTATGTTTGCGTTCGCTTGCCATGCCGCCAGCCTAGCAGTTGGCTGGGCGACATCGGCTAGGCTTGCTTGATAAAGCAAAGTTTGTCCAGGCAAACTCCATAGGGGCGAGTGTCTTGCAGTAATGTTCGGAGCAGCACCCCAGCGTCGTTCGGCCATCCGTGACGAAACGGCGCAATTTTCTTAATGAAAATCTGTTCTATTAGATACAAACCATAGTGAGCGGCGTACAATGGCCTTGTTAGCGTCGATGTTCATCCCATAGAAGGAAGGGGCAATCATGAATAAGAAGGTCTATGAACTTCTCAACAACCACATCAACGCCGAGCTGTACAGCGCCTACCTGTACCTGTCCTTTGCGGACTACTATGAGGAGGAGGGTCTTGAGGGCTACGCCAACTACTTTGAGGTGCAGGCGGCTGAGGAGCGTGATCACGCTCTCATCTTCCGCAACTACCTGCACGACAACGGACAGAAGGTAACGCTTGGGCCGATTGCTCAGCCCAGCAACGATTTCTCCAACTTCCTCGAGCCGCTTGAGGCTGCTCTAAAGCACGAGAAGCACGTAACAGCCCTCATTAACAAGATTTACACTGCTGCGGCTGAGGTTAACGACTATCGAACCATGAAGTTCCTCGACTGGTTTGTGAAAGAGCAGATGGAAGAGGAGGATGTGGCCGACACCATGATTACCAAGATGAAGTTGTTCGGCGGCGACTCCAAGGCCCTCTACGATCTTGATCGCGAGTACGCAGCGCGCACGTACACCACTCCCGCCCCTCTGGCTGGAGACGATGAGTAGTTCGTAGCGGTAGCCTGCGGTTACGTACGCAGCAGATCGCAATTCGCTTTTCGCACACACCAAAAAACCCGCGCGACACCGTGCCGCGCGGGTTTTTTTTGGGGGGGTGAAGGTCGGTGTCTCGGGCGGCCTAGCCTGCTTAGACTAGGCTCATCTGCTGTATATACACGTCCTCGCGCAAAGTACGTGCCAGCGATGCGTTGATGCGCCCGGATTCGAGCATCTCTTGGATGCGGTCAAGCTCCATGCGGAAGGCCTCGGCTCGCACCTCAGCCAGGATTACATCCTGGCTTATCTCTTTGGCCTCCACGTCTGCCTGCAAGGCCGCCTCAGTTTTCGTCCCATTCTGCCCAGCTGTATTCTGTGCCTGACCACTTGAGACCACAAGGGATGTGCTGCCGATGCCCAGGGCGTGCTTTACGCGCTCAAGCCTACTTATGCTTTGCGCGCCCGTGGATTTGAGAGTGTTTAAGGCTGCCCGGTGCTCGTCAGCGAGGATGGCTGCGCAGCGTGCGGTTTCGGAATCGGTATCGCCTTTGCGCTCCTCCAAAAACACAATCGCAGCTTCCTGGGCTTTAACAGCCAAGGCTCGCGCCGCCTGAGTCTTGTGTTCGCTCTCCTTATCAAACAGGGAGAGCTTCACCCGACGCCACCAGGCTGACACACGTGCCACCGCCCGTTTGTAGGGACAGGAAGTAGCGGTGGTGATAGCTCCTTTCGAGCGTCGTGCAAGTATGCGTCGCGTGCGGGCGAGCTTATCAAGGCAGCGCTGGGCTGTTTCTTTGTTCACATCACCGCTGGCTAGGGCCTCAGCAATCACCTTCTCTTGGATTTCAACAGCTTGTGCATGTAGCGTGTTTAAGTGTTCGTCGTCGACGTGGTCGCGTCTCAAGCGGGCGATGCGCAGGCGATATTGGGCACCCACGGTACGCACGGCCGCGATGGTCTGCGGGGTGGAGATACCGCGCAGGTCAGCCAGCACACCGCGTAGGATGGCAACTTCGGCCGCCACCTCATCTTCGTCTTCGGTCTTTTCCTGCTTAGGTGAAAGGATGGGTACCGCAAAGTTGGCGAGTAGAAGCGTGAGCAAAATCACGCCCGAGGCCAAAAATATCAGCAGGTCACGCGCGGGGAAGGCATCGCCTGAAGCCACGGTATAGGGGATGGTAAGCGCGATGGAGAGGGTGAGCGCACCCTTGGGGCCTGCCAGGGTGGTTACGAGGGCATTGTGAGCGCGCTGTCGTGTGAGGCCATATGTGCGCTTGCCGGTCTCGTCGGTGCCCACAAACTCCATGCCCAGGAGCCACAGGAAGCGAACGGCTGCCACGATGAGGGTGATAGCCACCACCAGCCCGATAAGATTGGCCAGGTCAAAAACATCGCCGCCGTTCCAGCTAGGTAGCGTGGCCTGCGGAAGCTGCATACCCAAGAGCACAAACACCACGCCGTTGATGATGAAGGAGAGTACTTCCCACACGTTGTGCGAGGTCACAGCCATGCGCGAACTCCATGGCGTGGTGTAGCGTGGCGGCATGGTGTAGGCGATGCCCGCAGCCACCACAGCGAGGATGCCACTTACGCCAGCATGCTCGGCGGCCAGGTAGGTGGCAAAGGGCATGAGTACCTCAAAGGTCACGTGCATCGCAGTACTCTCCACGCCACGCCGGCGCAATACAGAGAGTATTGCGTAGCACACGAAACCAATGACCGCGCCTAGGGCTAGGCCGCCAAAGAAGTCGATAAGGAAGGTCTCAGTGGCCTCAAGCAGCGAAAAGGCCCCAGTTACAGCCGCTGCGATGGCAAATTGAAAGGACACCACGCCCGAGGCATCATTGATGAGCGACTCGCCTGAAAGTAGGGTTTCCTGTCGCTCAGTCAGGTGGATGTCTTTAGATAGGGCTGCCACGGCCACTGCGTCGGTGGGGCCAAGGGCCGCACCGAGGGCGAAGGCAGCTGCAAGAGGAATCGAGGGCACCAGCCAGTTCAGCGAGAAGCCCACCACCAGTACCAGAAGTAGCACCAGTCCCACAGCCAACGATACAATGGAGGCCTTATGACGCCACAGCATGCGCTTGTCTACGCTTTGGGCCTCGTCAAACAAGAGCGGTGCGATGAACAGCACCATGAACAGCTCAGGATCTACCGTGAGCTGAATGGGTCCGGCTGCCGCAACTGCGATCACCACGCCCAGGGCAATCTGCACCAGGGGTAATGACACGCGGGGGAGGAAGCGATCAAGTACAGCGGAGACAAGAACAGCTCCAATGAGAAACAAGACAAGCTCAAAAGTTTCCATGCAGTCTCTTTTCGCGAAGGGTTGAAACGGGGAGCCGCAGCGGCTTTCTGAAGCGAAACACCCCGCTCACGGTCCGTGGAATAATACCGTGCGACTGTTTGCTAACACTACCGTTACTCTTGCCGTTTTCGCTTTGTTTACAAAGACTCCAACCCCTTCTTTTAGTCAAGATGAAGAGGCAGGCAAAAGGGGTTGCGGTGGTCTCCTGTGGCTTCATCGTTAATTCCCCACAGGGGCACGCTATTATGGGCCGGTTATTTTGATGAAGGGGCTGGGTGGCGCGTCGCGGCGTGCCCTATGTAAAAGAGAGGTGTGCAACCATGTGTGGAATCGTGGGATACACCGGGACGCTCCAGGTCAAAGATATTCTCATCCGGGGGCTTAAACGCATGGAGTATCGCGGCTACGACTCGGCGGGCATTGCGGTGCAAACCACCGAGGGTATCAATGTAAAGCATAAGGTGGGCAAGGTGGCTGCCCTAGCCTCCATGGTGGACACTATGGATATTGAGGGCAGCTGCGGTATCGGCCACACCCGCTGGGCCACCCATGGTAAACCCAGCGAGCGCAATGCCCATCCGCACACTGCCTGCGCCCATGATATCGTCGTGGTACACAACGGCATCATCGAGAATTTTGCCAGCCTGCGCGAGGAGCTGGAGGGGCGTGGGCACGTCTTTTCCAGCGACACGGACACCGAGGTGGTGGCCCACCTGATTGAAGAGGCTTACACGGATGACCTGCTCACGGCCGTGCGTGAGGCCAGCTATCGGCTGGCCGGGGCCTACGGTATTGCAGTGGTGTGCAGTTTTGAGCCAGGTGTGATTGTGTGTGCCCGCAAGGACTCACCCATCGTGGTGGGTAAGGGCGCAACCGGTGCTCTGGTGGCAAGCGATATTGTGGCGCTCTTGGATGAGACGCGCGACGTGGTGGTGCTGGAAGATGACACCTTTGCCCGGCTTTCCTGTGACCAGATTACAGGAGAGGTTCAGGTGGAGTACGTGGATCTTCAGGGCAACCGCATTGAGCCTGAGGTCACTCATGTGGACTGGGATATGGACGCGGCAGAAAAGGGCGGCTTTCCCGACTTTATGCTCAAAGAGATTCACGAAGAACCCCGTACCGTGCGCGACACTCTGGCCGGGCGCATGGTCAACGGGCGACTTCAGTTCGACGAGCTGTCGCTCAATTACGATGAGCTGGCGGCTATCGATCGCGTCTACATCATCGCCTGCGGCACCAGTTACCATGCAGGCCTCATCGCCAAAAACCTCATCGAGGCCTGGAGTCGCATTCCCTGTGAGGTGGAGGTGGCAAGCGAATTTCGTTACCGCAACCCCATCATCACTCCCTCAACTCTTGTGGTAGCCGTGTCCCAGTCAGGCGAAACAGCCGATACGCTGGCCGCCATCCGCGACGCGCGGATTCGAGGTGCTAAGGTCTTTGGTATCACCAATGTGGTGGGTAGCCCCGTGGCGCGCGAGAGCGACGGGGTTATCTACATCAAGGCCAACAAAGAGATTGCTGTGGCCGCCACCAAGAGCTTTTTGGGCCAGGTGGCCGCACTCACGCTTTTGGCGATGCTTTTGGGTCAGCTGCGGGGCGGCCTCACCATGGGTCAGATTCGCATGCTGTTTCGTGAGCTGGCTGATACCGCTCAGCACATTGAGCAGATTCTGTCGGATACCGCAGCAATCGAGGAAGCGGCCCTTGCCTGCAAGGATGCCTCGAGTGCTCTGTTCATCGGACGCGGGCTGGGTTCTACCATCTGTTATGAGGGTGCCCTCAAGCTCAAGGAGATAAGCTATCTGCATGCTGAGGCCTACGCCGCTGGTGAGATGAAGCACGGGCCGATTGCCCTGCTTGATGAGGGCTTTCCGGTGATTGTGGTGGCTACCAAAAGTCCTACCTACGACAAGGTTATCTCTAACGTACAGGAGTGCAAGGCGCGCGGAGCCCTTATTGTGGCCATCGCCACCGAGGGCGATGAGGAGATTCGCAAGCACGCCGATTACGTGATGTATGTGCCCAAGGTGCGTGACTGCTTCAGTCCCATCACGGCCAGCGTGCCGCTTCAGCTATTCGCTCGCTGTGTGGCACTGGCGCGCGGTTGCGACGTTGACCAGCCCCGCAACCTGGCCAAATCGGTCACGGTAGAGTAGGGTGAAGGCTTAGGGTCTGCCTGTGTGGTAGCGGCTCTTCCTAAGGGCTGGTGGAGTGGTTCCGACAAGAGTTGGTGCTGTGGCCCTGCAATGGCTGATAAACCAGCTCCCGCAACGATCGGCGCCGTGGCTTCGCAACGGTTGGTGGATCAGCCCCTGCAAGGGCTGGTAGAACGGAAAGAGGCGTGGCATGCCCGTCGGTTTAGGGGTGGACATTGTCGAGATTGAGCGCATGAAAAGGATTCTGGGCCGTTCGTCCGCCTTCGTGCGCAAGGTGTTCACCGAGGGCGAACAGGCTTACTGTAACGACAAGGCCAATCCTGCCGCTCACTATGCCGCGCGGTTTGCGGCCAAGGAGGCCGTGGGCAAGGCCCTGGGCACGGGCATTTTTGCCCTGCGCCTGCATGATGTAGAAGTGGTGCGCGACTCGCGCGGTCGCCCAGCCGTAGCCCTGCACGGGGATGCTGCTCAGATTGCCGCTAACCAGGGCGTGGTGGAGGTGTGTCTGTCGCTTTCCTATACGCATGAGGTGGCGGTGGCCAACGCTGTAGCCATCACCAGGCAGTCGCAGGCCGAAGGCGAAAAGCGGCGCGATGTGAAGGCGGAGCTTGCCCAGCAGTTCAAGTCGCTGCGTACCATGCTTGACGACCTGGGCGAGCAGACCGCCTCTTCGGTGGCCCACGAGAAAGGAGCCCGACATGATGATCGTTGACGAGTGCCTGGCTGCACAGCTTCTGCCGAAGCTTGATGCTGAGGCCAACAAGTTCACGCGTGGCACCTGCGAGCTGGTGGTGGGCGATCGTGTCTACCCGGGGGCCGGAGTGATTGCCACCATGGCGGCCACGCGTATGGGTGTGGGTTACGTCAAGGTCTACACCTCAGAGGAGGCAGCACCCGCCCTGCGTGTGCTGCAGCCCTCGGCGGTGGTCTTTGGTTTTGAGCAGTATGAGGTGGCACGCCATGTACAGGATAGCCGCCATCCCAGTGCCACGGTGGTGGGCTGCGGGCTGTGCGCCACGGCTGAGAACTTCTCACTCATCGCGAGCGTGATTTCGGCCTCGGTGGTGCCTCTGGTCTTGGATGGAGGCGCGCTTTCGGCCCTGGCCACATCCGAGGGGCTGATGGCGCTTGCGGGACATCGGGCTGCGGGCTTGCCAGCGGTAATCACGCCCCATGCTGGGGAGGCTGCGCATCTGCTCAAGGAGGTGCCCGAGTTTTGTGAAGATGGCTGCGGCGAGCGCCCGCCCGAGGGTTTTGAGCCCTCTGAGCATCCAGCGGCCCACGATGCTGTGCGTCTGGCTGACTCCTACGACGTAGTGTGTGTGCTCAAGGGTCCTACCACCTATATTGCCGCGCCGGGCGATGCGATTGACGATGTGCGCGTGTTTGCCGGAGGTTCGCCCGCACTTGCTAAGGCGGGTACGGGAGATGCGCTAGCCGGATGCATTGGCGCACTGTTGGCCCAGGGCATGAATCCGGTGGAAGCTTCTATGCTAGGAGTGTGCGTACATGGTAAGGCCGGTGCGATGGCGGCCGAAAAGATAGGGGCCTTTGGTGTGACCACCGAGGACGTGGTGGCGATGCTGCCCCAGGCGGCACGCCTGCTCGCCCTGTGAGGGTGGCGTGAGTTTGGTGATGAAAGAGGGGGCCAGATGGCCGAAACCGAAGCGATGACAGATCTCGAAGGAAATCAGGCCCCGGCCGCTGGGGCGGTGCAGAAGACAGGCGAGGGATCGGCAGCTCCAGTTGGCCTGGCAGGGCAGGAAAACCCCGGTCAAGAGGCTGCTTCGGTGGCCGCTCCACCTGCTTTAGCGACCGGCTCGGCACCCGCTCCAACGCAGGGGCTGGCCGAGCGCGCTGAGGCGCTGCGACGTGAGATCGAACATCACACGTATCTCTATTATGCGCTCGATGCGCCTAGCATTTCCGATGCTGCCTTCGACGCACTCATGCGTGAGCTGCGCGATTTGGAGACTGCCCATCCTGAGCTCGTCGTTCCAGCCAGCCCCACCCAACGGGTTGGTGGCTTTGTGGGTGAGCAGTTTGCTCCCGTGCGCCATGCCCAGCGCATGTATTCACTGGACAACGCCATGGACCTAGGCGAGCTGGATGCTTGGATGACTCACATCATTGAGGCGGTAGGACAGGTTTCCTTCGTGTGCGAGCTCAAGATTGACGGCTCCTCTATCTCGCTTACCTATGAGGCAGGCGCTCTCGTGCGCGCCGCCACCCGTGGCGATGGCGTGACCGGCGAGGACGTGACCGCCAATATGCGCACCGTACGCGACGTACCCCTGCGCCTGCGTGACCAGGGCGCAGCAGCTCTGGCCACTGCGCCCCTTGAGGTGCGCGGTGAGGTATACATGCCCAAGAAGAGTTTTGAGGCTCTCAATGCTGTGGCCCAGGCCGAGGGAAAGGCAGCCTTCGCCAATCCGCGCAATGCTGCTGCAGGCTCGCTGCGCCAAAAAGATCCCACCATCACTCAGGGCCGTGACCTGGCCACCTTCATCTACGGCATCGCCGATACTTCTGGGATTGCAGCCCAGGGCCAGTGGGAGTTTCTGGCGTGGTTGCGCGATGGGGGCTTTCATGTGAACCCTGATGTTGCCTACTGCGAAACACCCAGAGAGGTGCGGGCTTTCTGCGAGCGTGCCGCCCAAAAGCGCGACGGGCTGCCCTACGAAATTGACGGCGTGGTAGTGAAGGTGGATTCCTTTGCCATCCAGCGCGAACTGGGCTTTACTGCCAAGGCACCGCGCTGGGCAATCGCCTACAAGTTTCCCCCCGAGGAAAAGACCACGCTTTTGCGCGCCATTACCATCCAGGTGGGTCGCACCGGTGCAATCACGCCCGTGGCCGAGCTAGACCCCGTGCGTGTGGCCGGATCTACTGTGGCGCGCGCCACTCTCCATAACCTTGACGAGGTTCACCGCAAGGATGTGCGTATAGGTGACACCGTCATCGTACGCAAGGCAGGGGACGTGATTCCCGAGGTGCTCGGTCCCGTACTTTCACTGCGACCTGCGCACGCTGTGCCGTGGCAGATGCCCCAGGCTTGTCCTAGCTGCGGGCGGCCCCTCGTGCGTGAGGAGGGCGAGGTTGCGTTTCGTTGCGTGTCCATGGATTGCCCGGCTCAGGCACTTGAGCGGCTTTTGCACTGGGCAAGCCGTGGCGCTATGGATATTGACGGCATGGGGGAGGAGATTGTCTCGCGCCTGGTGGAAAGTGGGCGCGTCTGTGACGTGGCTGACTACTACGGACTTGCTGCCGACGATCTGGCTGCCCTCGACATGGGCCGCCTGAACAAGGATGGCGAACCGATTGTGCTTGGCTCCCTAGTGGCTACCAAGCTTGTGGCCGCCATCGAGGCTTCCAAGACCCGCTCGCTTGCGCGTGTGATTTTTGGTCTGGGTATTCGCCATGTGGGCAAGACCATGGGCGAGCAGCTGGCAGCGGCCTTTCCTAGTATGGACCAGCTTATGGCGGCACATGAAGGAGAGCTGGCGCAGACCGACGGGGTGGGCGATGTCATCGCCCAGAGCATCGTGGCCTTCTTCGCCAACGAGGACAATCGCCGGGTGATTGCTCGCCTCAAAGATGCGGGCGTGACGATGGAGGATGAGCTGATGGCTCCGGTGGCGGCTCAAACGCTTGCGGGCATCACCTTTGTACTCACGGGCACGCTTGTGCAAAGCGGCATGACACGGGATGAGGCCGCAGCACGTCTTAAGGCGATGGGTGCCAAGGTGTCGGGCAGTGTGTCCAAAAAGACGGGCTTTGTGGTAGCTGGCGAGGCAGCAGGCAGTAAGTACGACAAGGCGGTAGTCCTGGGTGTGCCGGTGCTTTCGGAGGACGATTTGCTGCGTCTTTTAGAGGCGGGCTCGCTTGAGGCGGCCGGTCTTGTGGCACCTGATGCCTAACCTTTCGCAGTTCTGATGTGTCATTTGTTGAGGTCTGATGTGTTGCCTCAGCTTCTCTGAAGGGGGCAAAAAATCCTTGCGAATCAGGGTCAGATCGTATGTTTGCTCTGATGAGCGCCCAAGAACAAAGCGTTTCGTCGGTCAACAGATAAAATAGCGGTATACTGGCGAGACATTGCGCTAGGCGGCGCTTTCGCTTTTTCGGTTAAGTGTCCTTTCGATTGAGGTGGTCCGATTTATGCAGGACAGGTTGAGCGTCTATGACGAAAAAGTGCTGCGTCGTCTGATTCAGCTCGAAACTACACGCCGCCAAGAGCGCAAGCAGGGCCCCCTCGCCTATGTCAAGCGCGATGCCGAGGCCGGAGCGGCCATGCGCCGTCTCGACCAGATGGGCATGATTGGAGCCATGTATAAAGACGGCAATCCCTATGTGGTGGAGGTGCTGGCCAAGGGCTATTCCTACATCGGCAATGTGGATGCTGAGCGCGCCGAGGCCAACCGCGTGGAGCGTCACCGTCGGGAGGATCGTCGCCACGACTGGCTGGTGAGCGTCTTTATGGTGTTGGTTGCCATGATTGGCGTTATTGCTGGTTTCTTGATTGGGCGGCTGGTATAGGCGGCCTCTTTCGCCTTCTAGGAGGAAGAGGGAGTTAAGAACGCCCCTCTCATGCTCCCGCACCCTTCCTACGACAAGGACTCTTCTTCTTGCTCCTCTTCCTGAGTAAGCACGTCACGTGCGTCAAAGAGGGCGGAGGCTAGGTTTTCAAAAAGCGTGCGGTTTATATCACCATAAGGCAGGGACGTCATGATGGACAGAATGTAGGTGTGTCCATCCGCCTCAATAATGCCTGCATCCACGGTGGCGTTGTAGGTGTAGGAGTCTGAACTAGAAATCCAGCCCGCCTTGTCACTCACCACAAGGTCCTGTGCATCTGACGCTTCGAGGGCCGAGCGGATGAACGAGGTTTGAGTTTCGCTCAGAAGACTACCCAGCCATGCGGCCGTTTCAGAATCAGAATTCAGATACTCATACAGGGCGGTCCAGAGCTTGGCGGAGCTGCGCGGGGAGTAGGTGGGGTACCATGAGGTATTGGTTTCAGCAATCACGTCGTCGGCCCCAATTTCGGCGACCCACTCAGAAAAGCCCCAGTCGTCGTAGGCCTCGCGCAAAAGACCGAAGGCAGTGTTGTCGGAGACCACAATCGCCGACTCAATCAGGTCGCTTACCGGGACGGATGAGGTTGTGTCGCCAGAGGTGGCAGAAGTGTAATCCGACAAAGAGATCAAACCCTCATCCACAAGCGTCTGACACACGTAAAATGCGTAGTGTGCCTTAAAGGAGCTGGCACCGTAAATCTGCACGTCGGGGTTGTAAGAGATGCCCTGCCCGGATTCCAGGTCGTAGAGCACAAAGCCCACATCAGCCAGGGCTTCAATGGCATTGAGGGCCTCTTGGATGGTCGCCAGCTGACTCTGATCAAGCTCGGGTGCATCTAGGCCCAAAAGCGAGAAGGTTGCAATCGCTCCTGTGTCCTCAATGGTGTCGAGGGCCTCGGTGCTGGGTGTGAACTCCTCTACAAGCTCTTCTTCCTCTTCGGCATAGTCCTGGCTCTCTTCATTGGCAAGTGAAATATCGTTGCTCTCCGTTTCAGAGGTGGTGTTGTCGCTGAATGCCTGCTGCACGCAGCTTGCGAGAGAAAAGATGCCCCACAGAACAAGGATGGCAGCAATGATGAGACTCAAGAGCACCACAAGTCCCCGACGATTCCGTGACTCATCAAGGGGCCATCGCGCTTCGCGTTCGGAAGAGCTGCGAAGATGTGTCGACAAATCCGCGTCACTCCATCCTGCTCGCGCACTGCGCTTACTTGCAGTTCGGCTGACTGATCCGCGAGTGTGTTTGCGGCGCGGGCTGCCTGCCAGGTGCGTTTCGCCCTCATCGGAAAGACTTTCCGAGGCACGACTTGTTTTGCGGGTAGACGAGGCATCGGCGAGCTCGCGAGCTTCTGCCCGTCGGGCGCGCCTGTGGCTTTGCTCCATCCTGTGGCGGTCGGCTAGGGCATTGTCCAGGTCGCGCTGAAGCTCTTCATGGGCGCGAAACACCGCGCGTGTACCATCGGGCTCGCGCTCCTCGCGGCTTAAGTTATAGGATCGAGTGCGCGAAAGGCGCGGGCCACGACTTTGCGTTGTGGTGTCGGAGGAAAAGAGTGTGTCAGTGGGAACCAGGGAATCATCTTCGTCGCTATAGCGCATCTCTGCTCCTTCCCTGGTAGAGGCCTGAGCCGCAGGCGTTGCCAAGCGACTGTTCCTGGTTGTGTAGCGTATGGTTGGTGCACGTAGCTCTGTAAGAGCGCGGTTGCATCGCACCTTGGGCGGATGGCTGGCGCATCAGTTGGAGGATGTCACGTACGGAAGCAGGGCAGAGTGTATCGTCGCACTCTTTTCTTTATACAGCTCTCATCAGGAAAAACCGGGCGTTCTTGATAAACCTTAGCAATTTTGGCTTCATTTTCAGAAGGGTTTAAGGATTCGTTCATCTTTCTCGCGCTCCCCGTCCTCCAAGTCTTGCGTCATCCCAGCTGCTTGCAGGATTCTGTATATTTCGATGGATTCTTCATAGCTTGAAGTGCGGTGTTAGATGACCTAGTGCATATTTCTCACAGAATATTGAATAGCATGAGTTTTTCCTTGCATTCGAGGGAACGCTCACGTAAGGTGGCACCGTCTTGCGCCGAAACGCAGTTCAGCTCAGTGCACACGTTGTAGGTCGCATGCAGGAATATAAGGTCAGAAAGGAGCAGCATGGCACCCACCTTCGCCCCGTACTCTTTTCGACACCAAGGCCGACGAATCAGCCTATCCCATGCTCGTGTGGCATCTGCGATCCACAGGGGGCGTGCGTAAGCCTCTCCTTCACATAAAGGAACGCATGGATGGCATCCGGGTGTGCCCGGGTGCTTCTTTTTACCCACAGGGGTGTTTGAGATCGCAGCACGCCGGACGAGGCAGGGACTGAGGCCCCCACAAGCAGGAAAGGCCCGCAAGGGCAGATGAAAGGCAGGAAGCAATGGCTCAAGAAACCGCTCCCAAGGACAAGGTTGTTCTCGCGTATTCCGGCGGCTTGGATACCTCGGTGTGCCTAAAATGGCTTCAGGTGGAAAAGAATCTGGATGTGATTGCCCTGTGCGGCAATGTTGGCCAGGATGAAGAGGATTTGGGCCGCATCAAGCAAAAGGCCATCGATATGGGCGCGATTGCTTCCTACGCTCTGGACATGCGCGAGGAGTACGCCGAGCACTACCTGACTAAGGCGATTGCGGCCAACGGTCTGTATGAAAACGAGTATCCGCTGCTCTCGGCTCTTTCGCGCCCGCTTCTGTCCAAGCATCTGGTGGATCTTGCTCACAAGCACGGGGCCAAATACGTCGCCCACGGCTGCACCGGCAAGGGTAATGATCAGGTGCGCTTCGAAACTTCTATCAAGGCACTTGATCCCGCGCTTGAGATTTTGGCTCCTGTACGCGAGTGGGACATGCATACCCGCGAGCAGGAGATGGACTGGGCGGTGACCCACGGCGTGCCGGTACCCACCACCAAAGCCGCTCCGTACTCGATTGACGACAACCTGTGGGGCCGCGCGGTGGAGTGCGGCGTGCTGGAAGATCCCTGGAACGAGCCGCCGGATGATATCTGGTCGCTTACCACCGATCCCGCGCAGGCTCCCGATGAGGCCGAGTATGTGGACTTGAGCTTTAAGGCCGGCGTGCCCTGCGCCCTTAATGGCCAGGAAAAGCCCCTGGTAGACATCGTGAAGGAGCTTAACGTTATCGCGGGCAAACACGGTGTAGGTCGCCTGGACATGATTGAGAACCGTCTGGTAGGCGTGAAATCTCGCGAGTGCTACGAGGTGCCCGCTGCCCACACCATCCTCGTTGCTCACAAGGCCTTGGAGGCCATCACGCTTGACCGCGAGACCCAGCACTTCAAACTCGGGGTGGAGCAGCAGTGGGCCACCTGCGTGTACTACGGCCAGTGGTATTCTCCGCTCAAGCTGGCACTTGATGCGTTTTGTGCCCAGACCCAGATCTTTGTGACGGGCGACATTCGCCTTAAGCTCTATAAGGGTACCTGCATGGTGATGGGTCGCAAAAGCCCTTATTCTCTCTATGACCTGGGCTTGGCAAGTTATGGCTCCGAAGACACCTTCAATCATCAGGCCGCCAAGGGCTTCATCGACCTGTTTGGCCTGCCCACGGTGGTGTGGGCCCTCAAGCAGGGCATGGAGGATCCGGCTTCAGCCGCCGAATAGTTTCGGCTCCGTATCCGCAGGCGCGGTGCTTTGCGTCGCGTGAGCAAAGGGGTGTGGCCCCTGTGGCCCCGCAAGAGAAAGGCACGCAATGGCGTTGTGGTCTGGCAGATTTGAGCAAGGCGTGGGATCGTTCACGCAGGAATTTGGTGCCTCGTTGGAGGTGGACAAGGCTCTCTATGCCCAGGACATCAAAGGCTCTCTTGCTCACGCTCGGATGCTTGCGGCCCAGGACATCATTTCGGATGAGGACTTAGGCCAGATTGAAGAGGGCCTGTGTGCCATCAAGCAGCAGATAGAAGAGGGCACCTTCGTCTTCGACATAAACGACGAGGATATCCACATGGCCATCGAGAAGGCGCTGACCGAGCGGATTGGCGCTGCGGGGGCGCGCCTGCACACGGGGCGTTCGCGCAATGACCAGGTGGCAACTGATTTACGCCTGCATGCCAAGGAGCTGTTGGGTCGGTTGCGCGCTCAGAACTGTGCTTTGCGTGAGGTGCTGTGGAAGGTGGCAAGTGCCAATGCCGAGGTGATTATGCCGGGCTGCACGCATCTTCAGCATGCCCAGCCGGTTTTGTTTAGTCACCATCTGCTGGCTTACTTCTGGATGTTCTCACGCGATTTTCAACGCCTGACCCACGCCTATGAGGCCGCTGACGTAAACCCTCTGGGTTCGGCTGCTTTGGCCGGAACCACCTACCCGCTTGACCGGGGGATGACCACCGAGCTTTTGGGTTTTGCGTGTGCCGCACCTAACTCGATGGATGCGGTTTCTGACCGCGATTACCTTCTTGATCTGGAATACGCCTGCAGCGTGTCCATGATGCACCTGTCGCGTTTGTGCGAAGAGATCATCCTGTGGTCGTCGTCCGAGTTTGGCTTTATCACGCTTTCTGACGCCTACGCCACCGGCTCTTCGATCATGCCGCAGAAGAAGAACCCGGATTTTGCCGAGCTGATTCGCGGGAAGATGGGCCGTGTGGTGGGTGATTTGGTGTCGCTGCTCGTGACTATGAAGGCACTACCCCTGACCTACAACAAAGACCTCCAAGAGTGCAAGGAGGGCGCGCTTGATGCCGCCAAGACCCTGTACGACTGCATGGTGTGCATGGGCGGTATGGTGGCTACCATGGAGGTGCATCCTTCGGTGATGCGCGCGGCAGCCGCCCAGGGCTTTACCGCTGCCACTGATGTGGCTGACTACCTAGCCAAAAAGGGCCTGCCGTTTCGTCAGGCGCACGAGGTTGTGGGAAATCTCGTGCTTTACTGTGAAAAGCACGGCAAGGGCCTAGAAGACCTCACGCTTGAGGAGTTCAAGCAGGCCAGCGACCTGTTTGAGGAGGACATCGTCTCCGCCCTGGATCTGGAGGCGATTGTGTGCGCTCGCACTACCTATGGCGGCACGGGTCATGCGGCCGTAAAGATACAGATGGATGAAGCGGACACCCTCTTGCGCGCTGACAGGGAATCGCTAGAGCAGGACGGCTTTGTGGTCGAGCAGCTCTAAGCCTAGGACGACTGCCCTTAAGGCAGGGCGAGCGACTCGGGACACCCTCGAAGGTCGTGCATAGCGCCAAGGGCAGCGCATCATTACCAGACAATAAAAAAGCCGAACACCCCTGCTTCCAAAGGTGTTCGACTAATTCTCTGATGGTGGGCCGTGAGGGAATCGAACCCGCGACCTTGGGATTAAAAGTCCCCTGC
>CAYTIS010000022.1:6922-17722 GCA_964438035.1 uncultured Slackia sp. | reverse complement strand
CTCCATCATCGTGGCGATGCTCACGGCCTCGGCGCGCCCCACAATTTTTCCCGTGAGCGCAGCCGCACCCATAATCCCGGCTACCGTACAGGTGGACGACGAGCCCAGTCCGCGCGCCACGGGGATATGCGAATCGATGTGAATGCTCACGGGGAAGGGTTCATATCCCCAGTGCGCAAGCGCGGCCACAAAAGAGCGATACACCAGGTTGTCCTCGTTGCGGAACTTTTCGGGGCAGCCCGTGATGACCAGCTCATCGGCGCGGTCGAAGGTGAAATGGGCGTAGAGGGTTACGGCCATGCCCAGGCAGTCATAGCCGATACCTAAGTTGGCCGAGGTGGCGGGTACGGTAATCTTGACGCTCATAGAATCTCACCACTTTTTCGCTCAACGTAGGCGGCCATGTCGGAGGCTTCGAGCACCTCGTTGAAGCGTACCGGGGTGTTTTCGAGGGCTGCCAAGGCTTTCGGGGCTTTCGGGGCCGAGGCGGGTGCGCCCGTCTTTGCCTGGGCGGCCTCCAGTGCACGCATGCAGGCAAAGTCATCGCCGGCGACCTTAAGTTCCAAAGCTTCACACACATCGCGGCAGAACTTGTAGGGGCTTGCCGTGGCGAGCACCACACGGGCCACCCCATCCTGGTGTTCTACCTGTTCAGACACATGCCAGGCCACGGCGGTGTGGGGATCGGCCAGATAGTTGTGCTCCTCAAAAAGCGTGCGAATAGCTGTCCGCGCCTGATCGTCATGAGCCGATCCGCAGGCAAAGCTCTTACGGATACGCTCTAAAAGCGCAGGTGGCACCTCGTAGCGGCCCTCGGCACCCAGCGCGTCCATACAAAAGCGCACCAGCTCGCAGTCCCCGCCGCTTTCGTAATAGAGCAGCCGCTCAAGATTGGAGGATACGAGGATGTCCATGCTCGGTGAGATGGTTCGGAAGAATGGGCGGTTGCGGTCATACACGCCGGTGGTTAAAAACTCGGTGAGCACCTTATTGGCATTGCTTGCCACGATGAGCTTGTGTACCTTAAGGCCCATGCGCTGAGCGTAATATCCGGCCAGCACATCGCCAAAATTGCCCGTGGGCACGCAGAAGTCCAGCTGGTCACCCGGCTGAATGGCTCCCTGAATGACCAGCTGAGCGTAGGCATCAAAGTAGTAGACCACCTGGGGTGCCAGCCGTCCAATATTGATGGAGTTGGCGCTCGATAAAAGAATATCGCGCGAGGTGAGGCGCTTGCGTAAGGGGACATCGCCAAAGATGCGCTTAACAGCACTTTGGGCATCGTCAAAATTGCCGCGCACGGCCGCTACGGCAACATTGCGGCCTTTTTGGGTGACCATCTGAAGGCGCTGGATTTGGCTTGTGCCTCCTTCGGGATAAAACACGCAGATGCCCACGCCCTTCACGTCGGCGAAGCCGTCCAGGGCCGCCTTGCCCGTGTCGCCGCTTGTGGCGGTGAGTACGAGGATGCGCTCATGGGTGTTTTCGGCCGCGCGGCTCATGAGGCGGGGCAGCATTTGGAGCGCTACGTCTTTGAAGGCGCTCGTGGGGCCACGGAAGAGCTCCAGAATCCAGCTGTTTCCCACGCCCACCACAGGGGTGACTTCAGGGCTTGCGAAGGTGTCTTGGTAGGCCTCCCTCACGCAGGCACCAATCTCATCGGGGCTGTAGTCGTCGAGCAGGGCTTCCAGCACCATCTGGGCGGTGGCCAGGTAGCCGCCGCTGCGCCGCGCCTCGACGAGCGCCTCCAGGTTAAGGGGGTGTTTGTTCAATTCATCGGTCACATACAGGCCCCCGTCGCCTGCCAGGCCCTCCAAAATCGCGCGCTTGGCCGACACCGTGCCTTCGCGCGAGCGCGTACTGTGATACGTCGCCGTCATCTACCAACTCCTCGCCGCCTCAAACCATTCGCGTTCCCTCTGAACGCTCCATTCTGCTAGAGTGTATCAAACTCAGTCGCGGGGACAAGATGGCCCAACGCTGAGGGCCTCGATGTGCGGGTACCTCAGGGGGTATGGCCTCGGCTCTAGATCCGCAGGCGCGCGGTGGGGCTGGGGCATTCGGCGACAGAGCAGGACGGAGAGAGGGATAGGCGGACACAGGGCAACAATGATAAAAATCACGAAATTTGGCGGATCAAGCGTGAGTTCGGCGGCGCAGTTTCGCAAGGTTAAGGCAATTATCGAGGCCGACGAGGCGCGCCGCTTTGTCGTGGTGTCGGCGGTGGGCAGGCGCGACAGCCGCGACAGCAAGATTACCGATCTGCTCTATCTGGTGAACGCCCACCTCCAGTACCATGTGAGCTGCGATGATCTTCTGGGTACCATTGGCCAGCGCTTCTGCGAAATCGGTAAGGATCTGGGGCTTGACTATCCCATTGGCCAGGAGTTTGGCGTCTTTCGCGAGCGGGCCAAACGCGGCGAGTTCACCCCTGAGTTCATCGTGAGCCGAGGCGAGTATTTCACCGCCCGGCTTATGGCTGAGTATCTAGGTTTTCCCTTTGTGGATGCCGCTGACGTGGTGGCCTTTTTCCCCGATGGCACCCTGGATATGGAGCGCACCGCTGCCCAGCTGCGCGAGGTGATTGCCACCTGCAAGTGCTTCGTGCTTCCCGGCTTTTACGGTGCCACCGCCGATGGGAAGATCCGCCTGCTTGACCGTGGGGGCGGTGACATCACGGGTGCGATTATCGCGCAGTGTTTGGGCGCAGATCTTTACGAGAACTGGACCGACGTATCGGGCTTTTTGACCGCCGACCCGCACATCGTGGACAATCCCAAGGCCATCTCGCGCATCACCTATGCTGAGCTGCGCGAGCTTTCCTATATGGGCGCAAGCGTCCTGCACGAGGAGGCCATCTTCCCCGTGCGCGACGCGGGCATCCCCCTGGTCATCAAGAATACCAACCGCCCGGATGATCCCGGTACCATCATCAGCGAGGAGACCGAGCCAGGTTTGGCAGAGCCCCTCATCACGGGCATCGCCGGCAAGCGCGACTTCGTGTCCATCCACATCAAACAGACTCACATGTCCAATGAGGTGGGCTATCTGCGGCGGGTGCTCTCCATCTTTGAGCGCTACCGTGTGAGCGTGGAGCACATGCCTTCGGGAATTGATTCGTTTGCTGTGGTGGTGCAGGGTGCAGATGTGAAGGACTGCCTCTACTCGGTGGTAAGCGACATTCAGCGCGAGCTTGCCCCCGATGAGCTCAAGGTGGTGGAGAACCTGGCGCTCATCGCTACGGTGGGTCGCAATATGGCAAGCCGTCCGGGCATTTCGGGTCGACTCTTCGGCGAGCTTGGCCGCGCAGGCATCAATATTCGGATGATTTCGCAGGGTTCTGAGGAGCTTGATATTATCCTGGGCGTGCGCAACGACGACTTTGAGCGGGCCATCCGGGTTATCTACCAGGCATTTGTGGACGCCGAGGGTGTCCCGCTTGTCATTAAGGAATGTGCTAACCAGGACGAGGAAGCGGCCGGACAGACAATTGCTGCTGATGCTACAGGCGACGAGGCCTTGCAGGAGGCATCCGCTGAGAAAGCTGAAAAGACAGCTGCAGAAGCGGGCGAAGAGGTTGCATCCACCGCAGATGAGGAGGTTCCAGCCGCCGCACGGGCGGCCGTGATTGAGTAGGCGGCCTTCACGGGGCACCACGCATCTGCCATTCGCGCATCTGCTGCCCGCTGCCCGCCTGAGCAGAGCGCCGAATCCCTGTCGTTCATCATGCGTCCTCGCCAAAAGGGCCTGCGGCAGGCAGGCTCACGTGAAGGGAATGAAACAAGAACCAGTCATCCGCAACTCGCATTTCACTCCAAAGGTTTTACTGCGTGCCTCTGGCGCGCATCCAAGAAAGGTAGGTCATTCATGAAGCAATACAGCGTAGCCATCCTCGGTGCCACCGGTGTGGTGGGTCGTCAGATGCGGCAGTGTCTGGAGGAGCAGGAGTTTCCTCTTGCCAATCTGAAGCTTTTAGCCTCGGCGCGCAGCGCGGGTACCGTCGTGCAGTTTGCTGGCGAGGACGTGGCGATTGAGGAAGCCCGTGACGAGGCCTTTGACGGCGTGGATATCGTGTTAGGCGCGGCCGAAAACGATATCGCGGAGCGTTTCTTGCCGGTGGCCCGCGAGAAGGGCTGCACGATCGTGGACAATTCCAGCGCATTTCGCCTGGACGAGGACGTGCCACTGATCATCCCTGAGGTCAATCCCCAGGATGTGGTCACGCACAAGGGCATCATCGCCAATCCCAACTGCGCCACCATCATTGGTCTGGTGGCGGTCAATCCGCTGCATAAGCTGGGCGGCATCACGCGCATGGTGGTGTCTACCTATCAGGCGGCCTCCGGTGCGGGTTCGGCGGGTCTGCGTGAGCTTGAGTCTCAGATGACCAAAATCGTCGCAGGTGAACCTTTGGAGGAGCCCCAGGCTTTCGCCTACCAGCTGGCCTGCAACCTCATCCCGCAGATTGGCGGCTTTGACGAGGTGGGTTACTCCTCTGAAGAGATGAAGATGCAAAATGAGGGTCGCAAGATCATGCATCTGCCCAACCTGCGCGTGAACTGCACCTGCGTGCGCGTGCCCGTGATGCGCTCGCATTCCGAGAGCATCACCCTCGAGTTTGAGCGCGAGGTAAGCGTTGAGGCTGCGCGCGAGGCCTTGGCCAGCGCGCCGGGCGTGAAGCTGGTGGATGACCCCGCGTCACTTGTGTATCCCATGCCACTTGACACCACCGATCAGGATCTCATCTATGTGGGGCGCGTGCGCAAGGACATCTCGGCCGCTCCGGGTCAGCACGGGCTGACGCTGTGGTGCTGCGGTGATCAGATTCGCAAGGGAGCGGCCAGCAATGCCGTACAGATAGCCAAGCTTGTAGTTTCTCAAGATTAGGCTTCTGACCAGACGTTTTCTTTGTGAGGTCTCGCGCCGCCCACCTGCGATGAACAGGCCGTACGTCCAAAACGTGCGGCCTTTTTTGTACGGCAAGTGCAGTCCGTGGTATGGTGGAGCGGCATCGCATGGATGACGATTCCGGGAGATACCGGCGCTGTCGTGTCGGAGCCGAAGGGGCAGAAACTCTCAGGCAAAAGGACTGGAATCTGACATACCTCTGGAGAGCCGCAATGCCACTCACAGGGAGCAGGCGGCACCGAAGAAGCAAGCCCGTATCCACTGCGGAGGGGCGCATCTTTCAGGTCACCGGACAGAGGAGCGTGGCGTCCTACACGGGCGCTGAGCAAACGTTTCCGACGACCCGAAAGGAGGACAGCGGTGGAACGGAAAACACCCCTGTACGATGCGCACGTGAAGGCGGGAGGCAAGATGGTGCCCTTCGCCGGATTCCAGCTCCCCATTGAGTATCAAGGTAGGGGGCTTACCGCCGAGCATGAGGTGGTGCGCACGGACTGCGGCCTTTTCGACGTGTCCCATATGGGAGAGCTTCTGTTTGAGGGCGAAGGTGCCCTCGACGCGATTCACCGGCTTTTTACCAACGACTTTTCCACCATGGCCCAGGGCCGCTGTCGGTACGCAACGCTGTGCCAAGAAGACGGTGGCATGCTTGACGATCTGATCGTGTACCGTCGGGGCGACACCTCGTTTTTGGTGGTGGTGAACGCAGCTAACAAAGACAAGGATGCTGCCTGGTGCGCCGAGCATTTGTTGGAGGGCTGCGAGATGCGTGACATCTCCGATAAGGTGGCCCAGATTGCCGTGCAAGGTCCCAACGCGGTGCGCGTGCTGGAGGCTGCTGGTGCCTCCGAGCTTCCCCAAAAGTATTACTCCTTTGTTGAGGGTGTGACCGTCGCCGGGCGTGAATGCCTGATTTCGCGCACGGGCTACACCGGCGAGGATGGCTTTGAGATCTACTGCGCCAACGCGGATGCCGAGGCTATCTGGGATGCGACCGTGGCGGCCGGGGCAGTGCCCTGCGGCCTGGGAGCGCGCGATACCCTGCGCCTGGAGGCAGCCATGCCGCTGTATGGTCATGAGATGGACGAGACAGTGGATCCGCTGGAGGCGGGACTGGCCTTTGGCGTGAAGCTTCAGGCTCACGATTTCATCGGCCGCGACGCGATTCTGGCTAAGGGCGAGCCTGCGCGCGAGCGCATCGGGCTTGCGGTCACGGGCCGGGGAATCGTGCGCGATGGTGCCGATGTCTTTGGGCCGGATGGCAGCCTCATTGGCCGTACGACTTCGGGCACCTATCTGCCACATCTCAAGCGTGCCTGCGCGATGGCGCTGGTGCAAGCGGGGGTGGTAGAGCTGGGCCAGACGGTGGAGTGCGACGTGCGCGGCAGGCGTGTAGCCTGTGAGGTTGTGCCGCTGCCCTTCTACAAGCGTCCGCGCTAAGTCCCTTTGCTTACACCCACGAGTTTTTCGCGCAGCACCTCTGCTGCGCACTTCTAAACGTTCAGGCTGGGCAACCGGCCAGATTGTAGAAGCGCTCTGCCTTAAGGCAGTGTGACATTTGGCGCTGCGGCGCCGCGACCGAAAGGAATGCATCATGGAAACCCCCGAGAACCTCCGCTATACCGAAACCCACGAATGGGCCAAGATCGAGGGCGATGCCGCGACCGTGGGCCTGACCGACTACGCGCAGTCTGAGCTGGGCGACATCGTGTTCGTAAACCTGCCTGAGGTGGGCGACCAGATTGTGGCGGGCGAGTCGTTCGCCGAGGTCGAGACTGTCCCGGCCGTTTCCGATGTCAATGCGCCTGTGTCCGGCACCGTCGTCGAGATCAACGAGGCTTTGCTGGATGATCCTGCTAGCATCAACTCCGACCCCTACGGCGCATGGTTTGTGCGCGTGGAGGCTCCTGTGGAGGGCGAGGGGCTCATGGATGCCGAGGCCTACCTGGCCGTCTGTAAGGGCTAGTACCATGGGCGGATACCTTCCTTCCACCCAGGCCGAGCGCGACTCCATGCTTGAGGCCATCGGCGTGGATTCGGTGGACGATCTGTACGCCTCCGTTCCCGCTGAGTTGCGCTTAGAGGGCCTTGATTTGCCTCAGGGCAAAAGCGAGCTTGAGGTGCGCGATGCCTTCCAGAACCTGGCCGCCAAAAATACCGTGTACCGCTCGGTATTTCGCGGGGCCGGGGCCTACCGTCGCCACATCCCTGCAATTGTGAAGAGTGTGACCTCCAAAGAGGAGCTGTCCACCGCCTACACGCCCTATCAGGCCGAGATCAGCCAGGGCGTGCTTCAGTCAATCTTTGAGTTTCAGTCCATGGTCTGCGAGCTGTTTGGCATGGATGCCGCCAATGCCAGCGTCTATGACGGTGCCACTGCAGCAGCCGAAGCAGCGCTCATGTGCGTGAGCCGCGCTCGCAATACCGTGGCCATTTCTGCGACCGTCCATCCCCACGTGCGTGAGACCCTGCGCACCTACTGCGCAAGCCGCAGCATTGAGGTGGTGGAGGTGCCTGCGCGCGAGGGCGCAACCGATGCTGAGGCCCTGGCTGCTGCCGCCGCTGAGGCGGCCTGCACGATCGTGCAGCAACCCAACTTCTACGGCGTACTCGAGGACCTGCCCGCCCTGATTGAGGCAACTCACCAGGCCGGTGCCAAGGCGATTGTGTCGTGCGAGCCGGTGTCGCTGGGTCTGCTTGCCTCTCCCGGTGATCTGGGCGCCGACATCTGTGTGGCCGAGGGTCAGTCGCTGGGCCTGTCGCTTTCCTTTGGTGGCCCCTACCTGGGGATTATGGCCTGCAAGCAGCCGCTTATGCGCAAGCTGCCGGGCCGTATTGCCGGGCAGACTACCGACCATGACGGCAATCGCGCCTTCGTCCTCACCCTCCAGGCACGCGAGCAGCACATCCGCCGCGAAAAGGCCTCGTCCAACGTGTGCTCCAATCAGGCCCTTTGCGCGCTGGCAGCCGGGGTTTACCTGGCGGCCATGGGACCGCGTGGCCTGGCTCAGGCAGCCAAACTCTCCTATTCCAAGGCTCACTACCTGGCCGACCAGCTGTGCCAGATCGAAGGCTTTGAGCCGATGTTTGCCAGTCCCTTCTTTAATGAGGTGGCCCTGACCTGCCCGATTGATCCTGTTGAGCTAGAAGGGCGTTTGGCAGAGCACGGGGTGCTCTCCGGTCTGCCCATCGAAGGCGGCATGCTCTGGTGTGCCACCGAGATGAACTCCAAAGAGCAGATTGATGCGCTGGTGGCGCTTGTCAAGGAGGTGATCTAGATGCAGCTCGTCTTTGAGATTTCGCGTCCGGGCCGTGGTAGCACTCATCTGCCTGTCTGTGATGTGCCCGAGGTTCTGCCCGATGCTCGCTTTGTGCGTGAGCAGTCTCCGGCGCTTCCTGAGGTGGCCGAGATCGACCTGGATCGCCACTACAACCGCCTCGCCGACGAGGCCTTTGGCGTGTGCGATGGATTCTATCCGCTGGGTTCGTGCACGATGAAATACAATCCGCGAATCAACGAGGAGCTGGCTCAGTTGCCCGGCTTCTCCGAGCTGCACCCGCTCCAGCCTGGTTCGTCCACCCAGGGCATGTTTGAGGCGATGGCGATGGCGCAAGACGCCTTGGCCGAGATCTGCGGCATGGATGCGGTGACCCTCCAGCCTGCAGCCGGGGCGCACGGCGAGTATACGGGCCTGCTGCTCATCCGTGCCTACCATCAGGAGCGCGGAGATGAGCAGCGCACCGAGATCATCGCGCCTGATTCCTCGCACGGCACCAATCCAGCCTCGGTCACCATGGCGGGCTTCACCACGGTAAGTATTCCCTCCAACGACAAGGGCGGGGTTGACCTGGAGGCTTTGCGCAAAGCGGTTGGCCCTAAGACGGCGGGCCTCATGCTTACCAACCCCAACACCTTAGGCATCTTCGACCCCAATATCCTGGAGATTTGTCGCATCGTGCACGAGGCCGGGGGCCTGTGCTACTACGACGGTGCCAACCTCAACCCCGTGATGGGGATTGTGCGCCCGGGCGATGCGGGCTTTGACGTGGTGCACGTGAACGTGCACAAGACCTTCTCCACCCCTCATGGTGGGGGTGGCCCGGGAGCAGGTCCGGTGGGCTGCAAGGGCTTCTTGGCACCCTACCTGCCCACCCCTGTGGTGCGTCGCACCGAGGAGGGCTTTGAGCTGTACAGCCCCGAAAAGACCATCGGGCGCATGCGCTCCTTCCACGGCAATGTCGGCGTGGTGCTGAGGGCTTTGTCCTACATCATGACTCTGGGCTGTGACGGTATTCCTGAGGCCGCGCGTGGGGCTGTGGTAAACGCCAACTACCTCAAGTCGCGCCTGGAGGGTACCTACACGGTGGCGACCGAAGGTCCGTGCATGCATGAGTTTGTCATCGATGCCGGTCCGCTCAAGGACGAGACGGGGGTGGCGGCCCTGGATGTGGCCAAGCGCCTGCTTGACTTTGGGATTCATCCTCCCACCATGTATTTCCCCCTTATAGTTCATGAGGCCCTCATGGTGGAGCCAACTGAGACCGAGAGCCGCGAGACGCTCGATGCGGCAGCACAGGTGCTGCTCCAGATTTGGGAGGAGGCTCATGCCGACCCCGCCATGGTCAAGGCCGCGCCTCATACCACCATTATCGGGCGGCCTGACGAGGTGACCGCTGCGCGTACTCCCGTGGTGCGCTGGCAGCCTGAAGCTAACGAAGGCTAGGAGGCGTATTTGGCTGAGACGCAGGATTGCGAAACGCTCGGGTCAGATAGGCTCGCCGCATCGGCGGGCGCTTTGGGCGTGTGCCGCACGCTTTCGGTGTATCGGTCGCAGGGGACCGATCCGGCTGAGAATCTGGCGATTGAGGCGGTGCTCGCCAAAGGTGTGCGCCCCGGGGAAACCATCGTGTATCTGTGGCGCAATGCTCACACCATCGTGATTGGGCGCAATCAAAACGCCTGGCGCGAGTGCATGGTGGATGCCTTTGAGGCCGATGGCGGCCACGTGGTGCGCAGGCGCTCGGGCGGCGGGGCGGTCTATCATGACCTGGGCAACCTGAATGTCTCGTTTGTGGCCCGCGCGGGCGAGCTTGACGAGGCGGCCAATATTGATGCCCTGGTGGGCGCGGTGCGCTCCTTTGGTATCGATGCAGCATCTACCGGTCGTAACGACCTCACCATCGACGGCCTGAAGTTTTCGGGCACGGCCAAGTGGACGCATGAGGGCAGTTCATGCCAGCATGCCACCCTCATGGTGGACGTGAATACCGAGGAGCTGTCCCGCTGGCTCAGTCCTGACAAGCGCAAGCTTGCCGCCAAAGGGGTTTCCTCCGTGCGCTCACGGGTTAAAAACCTTTCTGAGCTGGTGGAAGATCTGACCACCGAGGCCCTGGCCGATGCTGTGCTGGCCTCGTGTGAGAGGGTGTTTGGGGTGCAGGCCCAACCGGTTGCCCCCGAGCGGGTGGATCGCCCGCTCGTTGAGGGTCAGCGCGAGCTGTTTGCCTCGCGGGAGTGGCGCTTGGGGGCTTCGCTTCCCTTTGAGCACCGCTTCACCGGGCGCTTTGCCTGGGGTGGGGTGGATATTGAGCTGGATGTCAAGGAGGGCCGCATCGCTCAGGCGCGCGTGTACAGCGACGCGATGGATGCCGATATGGCCCCGGCTGTGGCCGAGGTGCTGTGCGGATGCGTCTACGCACCTGAAGCGGTTGCTCGGGTTCTTGAGCAGGCTGGTCAGGGCCTTGGTGAGCCGCAGGCCTCCTGCTGGGCTGACGTGGCCGGGCTTGCTCGGGCAGAGCTGTCGGGTGAGCCTGAGCCGTCAGGTGGGGCTGAGGCTGCCGAGGCAAACGAGGCTGAGTAGAGCGGGCCGGGCAGGGTGCAAGGCGGGTGCTGCC
>CAYTIS010000022.1:3447-6822 GCA_964438035.1 uncultured Slackia sp. | reverse complement strand
GGGTGCTGCCCGCCTTGCATCGCTATCAATACGGAAGGACGAACATGGAACGTTTTCAGGTCGTCGTCGTTGGGGGAGGCCCCGGCGGCTATGTGGCGGCCATCAAGGCGGCTCAGCTGGGGCTTTCCTGTGCCCTGGTGGAGGCGCGGGAGGTGGGCGGCACCTGCCTGAATCGCGGGTGTATTCCCGCCAAGACCATCCTGCATGCCGCCGAGCTGATTTCTGAGGTAGAAAAAGCCTCGCTCTTTGGTGTTACGGCGTCTAAGGCTAGCGTGGACTGGGAGGCGCTTTCTGCGCGCGCTCAGGATGTGTCGGCCAAGCTGCGCTCTGGCGTGGAGGGCCTGCTTGCTGCCAACGGGGTGGAACTGGTGCGCGGCCAGGGTCGGATCGTTAGCCCCGGTGAGGTTGCGGTTACCGGCGCGGACGGCACGGTGCGCACGCTTCAGGCCGACGACGTGATCGTGGCTGCCGGTTCGCGTCCGTTTCGCCCGCCGATTGCGGGTATCGACCTGCCAGGCGTCATCGATTCTGACGACGTGTTGCCAGCCGTGCCCCGTATTGAGCGGCTTGCTGTGATTGGCGGCGGGGTAATTGGCTGTGAGATTGCGAGTGCCTACGCCGATTTTGGCAGTGAGGTGACCATCATCGAGATGGAGGGTCGCCTGCTTGCAACCATGGATCGCGAGTTTGGCCAGAGCCTTGCCACCTCTCTCAAAAAGCGCGGCGTGCGCGTGGAAACGAGCGCATCGGTGCAGGCCATCGAGCAGGGGGAGGGCTGCCTGAAGGTCCTCTTTACCAAGCAGGGCGCATCTCACGAGGTTTCTGCCGATGCTGTACTGGTGGCCACCGGTCGGCGCTGCGAGCCCAAGGCCCTGTTCGAGCGCGAGCAGGATGTGCCCGCCATGGTGCGCGACCGTATTACTGTGGACGAGCAGATGCGCACCTCATGTGAGCATCTCTACGCCATTGGCGATATTGCCGATGCCGGACCGCAGCTTGCCCATGCTGCTTCGGCCCAGGCGGTGATTGCTGTGAGCGCCATCGCGGGTGAGCCCTGCGACATCAATCTGGCCTCCGTGCCCTCGTGCGTGTATACCAGCCCCGAGATCGCAAGCGTGGGTCTGACAGAGGCTGAGGCCAAGGCCCAGGGCATCGAGGTACGCACGGGCAAGTACCTCATGGCGGGTAACGGCAAGACGATTATTGGCGACTTGGATCGCGGCTTTGTCAAGATTGTGGCCGATGCTGAGGGTCGGGTGCTGGGCGCTCAGCTCTTGTGCGGGCGCGCCTCCGATATCATCGGAGAACTTGCGGCGGCCGTGGGCTGCGAGCTGACCGTGGACGATCTGGCGCGGGTGGTGCATCCGCATCCCACCTTCGTGGAGGGGGTCGGCGAGGCCGTGGAGGCCTTCGGTCACGGCTCCATCCACGCCATGCCGCGCAGACGCTAGTCTTCGCGTGTTGCGATATCGTTTCGCTTGGTTTGAGGCCAGCGGTCCTTCAGAGGGCCGCTGGCCTCTTTGTTTTGGGGCTTCTTCTCTTAAAAACACCTGAACAAAAGCCTAAAACTGTTCAGCTGGCGTGGGGGATTGTTGGAGGCGGCGTGCCACCCCTGTGAAGTAAAGCGCCTGGGCGCCTGTGCGTCGCTAGAATCGAAGCATAAGCCGCAGTCAAACGGTGACTGAAGGATTCCATTGCGACGGAAGGACCGTCATGAAGGTTTTAGCTCCCCACTCATCATCTGCCTTTGCGCGGATACGTACTATTTCCTCATGGATGCTTGCTGGCCCTGGCCGTGTCGCCTGTGCAGCCTGTCTTGCTCTGATACTCGGCATATCAGGCGGCCTTACCCCCGTTGCGGCCTGGGCTGCCGGTGCTCCGAGTGACATGGCGAGTGGGGCCCCCGACGGCCAAGGCGGTGGCTCGGGCGGCGGTGGCGAAGGCGGCGGCTCGGGCGGTAGCGGGGCGGATACGCAGAACTTCGACTACACGGGCAGCTACAGCGCCACCGTCACGGCTGATGGCACCGAGCAGACTGTCGATGGCGAAGAGGTGGCGGCCTCGGAAGCGTCGGTCAATGCGGCCTTAGCCCAAGACGGCGGCACGCTTGACATTACGGACAGCAGCCTTTCCAAGACAGGCGATGAGACCGATGACGATGCCAGCAACTTCTACGGCGTGAATTCGATTGTGCTGGCCGTGGGGGAGGAAAGTCTGGTGCGTGTGTCGGGCACGAGCCTTGAGGCTAGCTCCGAGGGCAGCAATGCCTTTTTTGCCACCGACGGCGCGACCATCTGGGTGAGCGAGAGCACGGTGGACACGTCGAGCGACAATTCGCGCGGGCTGGATGCCACCTACGGCGGTACGGTGATTGGCGATAGTCTGGAGATTTCTACCCAAGGCGATCATAGTGCCGGTGCGGCCACCGACCGTGGGGGTGGGTATGTGTCGGTAACCAATTCCACCATCACGACCGCCGGATCGGGTTCGCCGATTTTGTATTCTACCGGTGCGGTGGAGGCTGACAATATCGTGGGCACGGCGAGCGGATCGCAGCTGGCCGGCATGGAGGGTCTCAACACCATCCGCATTGCCAACTCCACGCTGACCAGCACTATCACCCAGGCCACGGCCTCAGACCCCATTGCCAACGGCATCATCATCTACCAGAGCACCTCGGGCGATGCTGACACCTCCACCGGCGAGCGAGCGCTCTTTGAGGTGCGCGACTCAAGTCTGACCAGCGCGATTGAGTCTGGATCGATGTTTTATCTCACCAACACGAGCGCTGATATCGTGCTGTCCAACACAGAGCTTTCCTTTGACACTGAGGCTGCCAGTCTCATTACCGTGGAGGGCAACGATGCCAACAATTGGGGCACGGCTGGATCCAACGGGGCGGATGTGACACTGACGGCTCGTGACCAGGTGTTAGAGGGAATCATCTCGGTGGATACTATCAGTTCTCTGGTGGTGTATTTGGTGGATGAATCCACCTACACGGGTGCCACCCAGATTACCCAAAACAGTGAGGGTTCCACGAGCGATGAGCCCATTTCGATGGTAATTGAAAGCGGCAGTACCTGGGTGGTGACGGCGGATTCGACCGTGTCGAACCTGGCGGTGGACGAAGGCGCGCAGGTGGTGGACGAAAACGGTGCCACCGTGACCATCGTGGCCGACGGGCAAACCGTCGTGGAGGGCGAGAGTGATCTGACCATCACCGTGGAGGGTAGCTATTCAACTGAGGCTGACACATCCGGCGCGCTTGATCTGACCGAGGGCAGCGTGAATCGCAGTGCTTTCGATGAGTATTTCGGTACCGATACGACCTTTGGGACGAATGGCCTTACCACGGTGTCGGCCGAGGTTGAT
>CAYTIS010000022.1:0-3347 GCA_964438035.1 uncultured Slackia sp. | reverse complement strand
TCGGTGTGGCGGCGCATTTGATCCGCTTTTCAGCTGAAAGGGTGCCATGTCCAGTCATGCCTTTGGGGCCGGTGCTGCCTCTGATGTTATTTCGGATTCCCATTCCGGCTTTGGCAGTACTCATCCCCGTTCCGACAGCGCTCATTCCAAGGCCGATGCTGCCCGCCCCGGCTTCGACGGCGTCCGTGCTGCTGCGGTGACGCCGCTTGGGCGCACGCTCATTATTGCCAACCCCGCTGCGCGCTCGGGTGCGGGTAAGGAGTGCGCACAGCGCCTGGAGCGCTTTTTAGAAAATCGTTCCCACAAGGAGGCCAGCTTCGAGCTAGTTTTCACCGAACGAGCTGGTCACGCTGTTGTGCTCGCACAAGCAGCAGAGGCGTATGACTCCGTATTCGCCCTTGGCGGCGATGGTGTGGTGCACGAGGTGGCCAATGGGCTTATGCATATTGAGGCAGACCGGCGGCCTGCCCTGGGTGTGCTGCCGGTCGGCTCGGGCAACGATTTTGCCCGCACGCTGGGGATTTCCGACTTTGCGGGCGCTGATATGGACAAGCTTCTCACCTGTGAACGCGTGGCCTATGATGTGGGACGCATCACCTATGAGCCGCTTGATCAGGGTGCGCCTCATCCTATGCGCACCGAGTACTTTGTGGAAACGCTCTCCTTTGGCATTGATGCGGCCGTGGCGCTTGGCACCGTGCAGCTGCGCAAAAAAGTGCCCTTCACCGGTGCGCCGCTCTACCTTCTGAGCGGAATGGATGTTTTGCTGCGCACCTTTCAGCCCTATCGAGTACGCGCGGCCTTCGACGACGGTGCGCCCTGCGAGCTTCAGGCTTTCATCATGGCCATCCAGCTGGGGCCCACCTATGGCTCGGGGTTTCTCATCTGTCCTGAGGCAAGCCCGACTGATGGGCGCTTCGACATCTGCTACGCATGTGGGCACACCAACCGCCTGCATGCTTTTGGGTTGTTATTGCGCGCCAAAACCGGCAGCCACGTAAGTTCGCCCCTCATCCATACTACGGCAGCGCAAAGCGTGAATCTGGAGTTTTTCCAGGATGATGTGCCTATCCAGGCCGATGGCGAACAGATCTGCACCCGCCGCCTCAAAGCCGACCTACTCCCCCAAGCCCTCACCGTCCTCAAGCCGCTATGCTAGCTTGAGTTTCCCAAGGTAACACTGCACTGAAATTGTTAATCAAGGCGCAATTCTTTCTGGTCGCAATAGTATGCGAACTGTTTGACTCGCATAATATTGCGATATATCATGTTCGCATAATGTTGCGATCATACGCCGAGAACAAGAACAAGGAAGGCGACGGGAGGACAAGATGGTCGATGCGATTGAGATCGGCTACGCGATAAAGGACAGGAGAGCCGAGCTCGGCCTCACGCAGGCGCAGCTCGCAGAAGCGGCGGGTGTTTCCAAGCGCTGTCTGTGGTCCCTTGAACTGGGGCGGAACCCCGGTGTTCAGCTCGACAAGCTCACCGCAGTACTTAGGGCGCTCGACCTCGATCTGGTCATTTCCACGACGGATGCTGCCGAGGCTACCGCGCATCAGGAAACAGACGCGCGTCCAAGGGCCGCCATGCACGAGAAAGCGAATGCATACCAGAAAACGGACGTGACAGGCAATGACGCACATTCTGCTTCGCGCGCGGCAGCAGACGCGCCTCCTGGCGCTGCGGCAAACGGAGAAGACTTCGTCATCGATGCTGTTGCAATCCTGACGGGCGGTCAGCAATGACACGTGGGCAGCAAAACGCACTCGACGTGCTCATCGCGGGCACGCTGGCGGGAACCCTGACGCAAGATGATTCGGGCGCCCTTACCTTCCGATACCACAGGAGCTACCGAGGAATCCCTCTGTCATCGGCCATGCCGGTTTCCACCGCAACGTATCATAATAAGATCGTCGTGCCCTACCTGTGGGGCCTTCTGCCGGAAGATCTCGCCGCCCGAAGAAGCGTTGCATCCGATGCCGGCGTCTCCCCCAACAACCCTTTCGCGCTGCTAGGAGTCATTGGTCTGGACTGTCCGGGAGCGGTGCAGTTCTGTCGGCGGGGATCCGACGTCTTCCGTAGAGAGCGACTCGTTTTCGTGAGCGACTCTGAAATCGCGCGAAGACTTGCGCGTGGTCGCGCCGGCGGCCACGAGTGGATCGCCAAAAACGAGCACTGGAGCCTCGGTGGGCAGCAGAGCAAGTTTGCGTTGAGGCTGGAAGGCGGCCGCTGGTTCTCCTGCGAGGGAGCGGCTGCCACCACCCACATCTTCAAAAGCGGCGTGAGCGGGCTTATGCATCAGACTCTGAACGAGTACGCGTGCATGCGCTTGGCGGCGGAACTTGGCATACCCACGGCGAGGACAAAATACTGCGAGTTCGAAGGGGAGCCAGCAATCATCGTCGAGCGCTACGATCGGCGGCCCGAAAGCGGATCTGTAGCCCGCCTGCATCAGGAAGACCTCTGCCAGGCGCTCGGCTGCCTGCCGGTGCGCAAGTACGCTTCCGATGGTGGACCGTCCTGCGCGGACGTCCTCGGGCTCCTTGCGACCACCGGGCCTACAGCACAGACAAACGCTGCAGCGTTCCTGCAGATGCTTTTCTTCAATTACCTTATTGCCGCAACCGACGCCCATGCAAAAAACTATTCCATTCTGCTTGAGACGGATGGCGCGCATCGCCTCGCGCCGATGTACGACGTCGCCTCCATTGCCCCGTACATCGATCCGATGAGATGGAAGACAAAACCGCCGAAGCTCGCGATGTCGATAGGCGGCGAGAACCGCGCCGGACGCGTCTCCATGAACAACCTCCGCAGGATGGCGGAGCAGTGCGGATTGGGCAGGGTTGGCATCACGGCGAAGGGATGCGCCGATCTGCTGCGCGCCTACGCGGATGTCATCCCTGGAAAGCTTGCCAAGATATTCGACGAGCTCGAGCTCACCGAATCCGCCACACCTGCAAAGGAGCTGAGGGCACATATGGAGGAGCCGATCGTGTGGCTCTGCGAGAAAGCGAAGGCAAGACTGCAAGGCTGATGGCCCTAAAGATACCCCCCACTCTCTATGTCCTATGTTCTGCACATTATTTCGGGTAAAGACCCGTCAAGGGCTTGTTTGGCTGAGGGGTGTTCGACCTGTTGTAAGATTTGGAGTGCAAGTCCAAATTTTACAAATGGCCAGTCTGGCTTTCTGTTATCGAAGCAAGCGGTATTGTTCGTCTGCTCCATCCGTTTTGGACAAATACCAGCAAGCGCCTTGCCAAGACGCCGAAGCTCTACTTCATGGATACGGGTTTAGCCTGTCATCTTACTGGATGGAACACAAAAGAGCAGTTGCGTCGCGG
>CAYTIS010000021.1:6905-19014 GCA_964438035.1 uncultured Slackia sp. | reverse complement strand
TGCTCATGGCCGCGCGCGATGCTGGGCTTTCCTTCGAGATGGATCACCAGGGCAGAAGCCTCAAAAGCCAGTTTAAGATGGCCGATAAGCTGGGCGTGCGCGTGGTGATGATTTTGGGCCCTGATGAACTGGCACGTGGCCAGGCCCGTCTGCGCAACATGAACACGCACCACGAACACCTGGTTGATCTGGCTGCCGCCCGCACGCTGCTCGCGCGCTTTGGGGGCCGCCCGGTGGGGGAGGCCACTGAGCCCATCTCCATAGATGACCTGTTCACGCTGGAGAATCACTAGACAAGGAGAACAAGGCACTATGACGGATTTTGTGAACACCTACTGCATGCACGACCACACCTGTGGTCAGCTGCGCGCCGCCGATGAGGGAGCCAGGGTGGTTCTTACCGGCTGGGCCTGGCACAACCGCGACCACGGCGGGCTGATTTTCATCGACCTGCGTGACCGCGATGGCTATACCCAGATTGTCATCGACCCTGACTGCGTGAGTGCCGAGGAGTTCGCTGTTGCCGAACACGTGGGCCGTGAGTACGTGCTGAAGGTGGAGGGAGTCGTGCGCCTGCGTAGTGCCGAGACCATCAACCCCTCCATGGCCACGGGCGAGATTGAGGTTTTGGCCAGCGCGCTTGAGGTGCTCAACACCTCGGTGACGCCCCCCTTTGTTATCGAAGATGGCATTGAGACCGACGAGACCACGCGCATGAAGTGGCGCTATCTTGACCTGCGCCGCCCCGAGATGTTTCAGACTCTCAAGCTGCGCCACACGGTGGCTCAGGCCATGCGCAGCGCGCTCAACGCACGCGGCTTTCTTGAGGTGGAAACGCCCATCCTGGCCAATTCAACACCCGAGGGTGCGCGCGACTACATCGTGCCCAGTCGCCCCAATCCCGGCATGTTCTACGCCCTGCCGCAAAGCCCGCAGCAGTTCAAGCAGATGCTCATGTGCGGTGGCATAGAGCGCTACTATCAGATTGCCCGCTGCTTTCGTGACGAGGATCTGCGGGCTGATCGCCAGCCCGAGTTCACGCAGGTGGACATCGAGATGAGCTTTGTCTCGGAGGGTGACGTGATGGACATGATGGAAGGCGTTATGGCCGAGGTGCTCGAAGCGGCGGGTGTGAGCCATCCCTTCCCGCTTGAGCGCATGGAGTTTAGCGAGGCCATGGAGCGCTTTGGCTGTGACCGCCCCGATACCCGCTTTGGAATGGAACTGGTCAACCTGACCGAGATTGTGCGGGGCTGCGGCTTTGGCGTGTTTGCCAAGGCCGTGGAGGCCGGCGGCGTGGTCAAGGCTCTCAACGCCAAGGGTGCGGGGGACTGGAGTCGCGGTGAGATTGACAAGCTGGCCGACATCGCCGCCGCCAACGGTGCCAAGGGCATGGCCTGGATTGCCTACACCACCGATGGCAAGGAAAAAAGCCCCATCATCAAGTTCTTTGACGAGGACACCTACGCTCAGATGAAGGAGGCCTTGGCGGTGGAGCCGGGCGATTTGGTACTCTTTGCCGCTGATACGCCCAAGGTTGCTAACGCGGTGCTCTCAGCCCTGCGTCTGCACATGGCTGATGCGCTTGATATTCCGCGCGAGGGCCATCATCTTTTGTGGGTGGTGAACTTTCCGATGTTTCGCTATGACGAGCAGGAGAAGAAGTACGCTGCCGAGCATCACCCCTTCACCATGGTGCCGCCCGAGCAGCAGGATTTGATTGAGAAGGAGCCGCTTGCCTGTGGCAGCTATTCCTATGACCTGGTGATGGACGGCTTCGAAATGGGTGGTGGCTCCATCCGTATTCACGAAGCTGAGCTGCAGCGGCGTATTTTGCGCGTGTGTGGTCTTTCTGATGAGGAGATTGACGAGAAGTTTGGGCACCTCATCCGCGCCCTTGAGCTTGGTGCACCTCCGCACGGTGGTATCGCCCTGGGCCTTGATCGGCTGGTTACGCTTTTGGCGGGCAAGCAATCCATCCGCGACGTGATTGCCTTTCCTAAGACCTCCTCGGCTGCCGACCCCATGACGGGTGCCCCCTCCGAGGTCAGCGTTCGGCAGCTCAAAGAGGTCTCCTTGCGCACGTTGTAGCGCTGGAGGCGTGACTGCTTGGTGTATCAAGCTTGATGCATGCTCAAACGCGCCGCCGCCCCGCTTTGTGTGCGCGGGGCGGCGGCGCGAGTTTGGGCTCTTTCCTTAGCCCTCGATGGAGATGAGCTTCTTGGTGTCCTCCGGGGCGGGCAGCACCTTTTTGGGGATGCTGATCTTGAGGATGCCATCCTCAAAACGAGCGCGAATTTCGTCCTCTGAAATCTCATCGCCCACATAGAAGCTGCGGCTGCAGCTGCCGGTGAAGCGCTCCTTGCGCAGGTAGCTGCCGTCCTTGTCCTGCTCCTCCGCCGAACGCTCGGTGGTGGCCGTGACGGTGAGGTAGCCATCCTTCAGCTCGGCGTGGACATTCTCCTTCTTGAAGCCCGGCAAATCCATTTCAAGCTCATAGCCTTTGTCGGTCTCTCGCACGTCGGTCTTCATCATGGAAGGCATCGGCTGCTTTGGGGCTCGGCTGCCGAAAAATCCCATGTCGAAGGGGTCGCTGAAGAAATCGTTGAGAAAATCGTTGCTGCGGCGGCTGGGAATCAACATTCTTACCATCTCCTGTTCTTGCGAACCAGGGGGCTTGCTAGGGCCGATGCGTGCGGGATAGCCCGCCTCATTGTGTGGCCTTGAGCAATGCCCCATGTGCTTCGCATCGCTTTGTCCGACGTGTGCAGTATAGGCCGCTTTTAGCACTCAAGGTACGAGAGTGCTAAAAGCGTACCGTTCTGTAACGTTTACGGTAGCAAGGACATCCAGCGGATTCAGGTCAGGTTTCATCCTCGGGGGCTTGCTTCGCTGTGATAAAGTAGCGCGGTTCAATCGCCTGAAACGAAAGGCTTCTCCGGTCTTTTTCGGTTGAGACGAGCATGAGGGCGGCTTGTGAACACTCGGTTACGGACCCGTTCTCCGTGTGGTTCACTATTGCACTCTAGTGTGCTGTAGTCCTACAATGGGCACGCGATTTGTTCTTCGATCTTTAAGGAGCGTCTGCATGAGCAATCTCACCGCCAAGTACGGCACCATGGTATTTTCCGAGAACGTGATGAAGCAGTATCTGCCCTCAGATACCTACAAAAAGCTCTCACGCACGGTTAAGGACGGAAAGCCGCTTGATCTGGACGTAGCCAACGCGGTTGCTCATGCGATGAAGGAATGGGCCATTGAGCGGGGGGCAACGCATTTTGCGCACTGGTTCCAACCTTTGACCGGCATCACCTCTGAAAAGCATGACGCCTTTATCGAGCCGGTGGGTGATGGTACGGCCATCACCAAGTTCAGTGGTAAGGGTTTGATTCAAGGCGAACCCGATGCCTCAAGTTTTCCCAGCGGCGGCCTGCGTGCCACCTTTGAGGCCCGGGGCTATTCGGCCTGGGATCCTACCAGCTACGCCTTCATTAAAGATGAGGTTTTGTGCATCCCTACGGCCTTTTGCTCCTACACCGGTGAGGCCTTGGACAAAAAGACCCCGCTTCTGCGCTCCATGGCCGCTATCGACACGCAGACCAAGCGTGTGTTGGCCCTGTTTGGCAAGAACCCCTCTCACGTGAAGGTGAACGTGGGCATTGAGCAGGAGTACTTCCTTATTTCGGAGAAGGATTTTGCCAACCGCCTTGACCTGGTGATGTGCGGACGCACTCTCTTTGGTGCGCCACCGTGCAAGGGCCAAGAGCTTGACGAGCACTACTTTGGTGCGATTCGCCCCACGGTCAACGCCTTCATGAAGGAGCTGGACGACGTGCTGTGGGGCTTTGCTGTGGCCGCCAAGACCAAGCATAACGAGGTGGCCCCCGCCCAGCATGAGCTGGCGCAGGTGTTTTGCGGTGCCAATCGTGCGATTGACGAGAACCTGCTCACCATGGAGGAGATGAAACTTCTGGCCAGCCATCACGGCCTGGTATGCCTCCAGCACGAAAAGCCCTTTGCCGGCATCAACGGCTCGGGCAAGCACACGAACTGGTCGATTGGTACCGATTCCGAAAACCTCCTCGATCCCGGCGACACGCCGGAGGACAACCTGCAGTTCCTGGTGTTTCTGACCTGTATCATCGAGGCGGTGGACAACTACCAAGACCTGCTGCGCATGAGCGTGGCCTCGTGCAGCAATGACCATCGCCTTGGTGCCAATGAGGCACCCCCGGCCATCGTGTCGATCTTTTTGGGTGATGAGCTCTCCGCGATTATCGAGGGGCTGGCCGCAGGTCACGAGGTGAGCCATGCCCAGCGCTCCTCGCTCGATTTTGGCGTGGACGTGCTGCCCAATTTGGAGCGCGACACTACCGATCGCAATCGCACCAGTCCCTTCGCCTTCACGGGCAACAAGTTTGAATTCCGCATGCCGGGTTCGGCCGTCAATGTCTCTGATGCCAGCATGATGCTGGACACCGGGGTGGCCAAGGCGCTCAAGGACTTTGCTGACGCCATGGAGGCCCGTGGCGATGAGCCGTTTAAGGCCGCCGCGCTGGCTTATATCCGCAAGAGCCTCTCTGAGCACCGGCGCATCCTGTTCTCTGGCGATGGGTATTCCGAAGCCTGGCACGAGGAGGCGCACCGTCGGGGTCTTTGCGACTTCCCCACCGCCGCCGATGCTCTGCCCTGCTTTGTGGCGCCTAAAAACATCGCGCTTTTTGAGGAGATGGGCGTGCTGTCCGAGGCTGAGGTACGCAGCCGCTACGAGGTCAAGCTTGAGAAGTACAACAAGCTCATGAATATTGAGGCCACCACCATGCGCCGCATGGCTCGCCGCACCTACCTGCCCGTCATCAGCGCCTATGCCACCAAGATTGCCAAGGGTATCTCCACGATTACTGAGGCTACACCCGATGCCGCCATGACCCATGAGCGTGCCGAGCTTGCCACGCTCACCGGCGGCGTGAACGCCATCTATGAGGGTCTTGATGAGCTTGCCGCCCTGCATGAGAAGGCTGAGGCCTGCGAGGATTCCCAAGAGAAGGCCAATGCCTACGCTCACGAGGTGAATCCCGCCATGGAGCGGCTGCGTGCGGCGGTTGACGCGATGGAGCCGATCGTGGCCCGGGAGTACTGGCCGGTACCCACCTACGACGACATCCTGTTCTACGCCTAAGACGAGTAAAGGAAGCAGGACAGCAGGACGAACACGAAGCGAAGGCTGACGCGTTAGCACGTGAGCAGCACCAAAGCAGAACAAACCGAGCGCTGTACCAAAGGCAAGCCCTTCGGTACAGCGCTTTTGCGCCTCCGACATAGAAAGCAGGATGGGGATGGGGCTTTTTGGGCAGATTCTCTTTGCCGGACAGGAGAGTCAGCTCAAAAAATACCGCGACCAGGTAAGCCGCATCAACGAGCTTGAATCTTCGATGGAAGCGATGTCTGAAACTGAGCTTGAAGCCCTGCATGTCCGCCTGCGCGAGGAAGGGTGCCGGGGGCATGAGAGATGTCAGGACGCATCCTCCAAGGACTTCCGCATCCGCGCGCTGGCCTTTTTTCGCACCTGGACTAAGCGCCGTCTTTCCCTACGCGCTCACGATGTGCAGCTCATGGCGGCCATGGTCCTGGATGACGGGTGTGTGGCTGAGGCGGCCACCGGTGAGGGCAAAAGCCTTGTGGCTCACTTCGCCACCTACGTGAACAACCTGCGCGGCCTGCAGTGCCACGTGGTGTCCGTCAACGAATACCTCACTCAACGCGACGCCCACGAGGCACGACTCCTCTATGACGGACTCAGTCTCAGCGTAGGTGTCATCCTTAACCAGCAGGATGCACCGACCAAGCGAAAGGCCTACGGCTGCGATGTGGTATACGGAACCCCTTCGGAATTTGGTTTTGACTACCTGCGCGACAATATGGTGTCGCATCTTGACGCAAAGGTGCAGGTCAAAGGCCACCAGTTCGCACTCATCGATGAGGCCGATTCCGTGCTCATTGACGAGGCGCGCACCCCTCTCGTGATATCAGGACCCAAGGGCGATGACTCTGAGCTCTTTCGTACCTTTGCCCAGATTGTGCCCTCATTTCGCGAGGGCGTGGACTACATCCGCTACCGTGAAAAGAAAACCGTCGTGCCCACCGAGAAAGGCATTGACAAGGCCGAGCAGGCTTTAGGAGTAGATAACCTCTACGACGAAGAGGGGATGGAAAAGCTTTTACCCAACCATCTGAGCAACGCCCTGAAGGCTCGATTTTTATTTCAGCGTGATAAGGCCTATATCGTTGAAGATGGGGAAATCAAAATCGTTGACGAGTTCACGGGCCGCGTCATGGCGGGTCGCAGCTGGTCAGACGGGTTACACCAGGCCATCGAAGCCAAGGAGGGGGTAGGGATCCGCTCGGAGAGCACAACGGTGGCTACCATCACGCTGCAAAACTACTTTCGCCTCTACGACAAGCGCGCCGGTATGACCGGCACCGCCATGACCGAGGATGCCGAGTTTCGTGGCACCTACGGGATGGAGGTGGTGGCAATTCCGCCCAACAAGCCCTCAAGACGCGTCGATGAGGCGGATAAGCTCTATCGCACCTCCTTGGCCAAGTACAACGCAATTGTCGAGCGTGTGGAGGAATGTAACGCGGCTGGCCAGCCCGTACTCGTGGGTAGTGCCAGCATTGAGGTCTCCGAGCGCCTGTCCGCCCTTCTGACCAAGCGCGGAATTACACATACGGTCCTCAACGCCAAAAACCACGCCCAGGAAGCCAAGATTGTGGCCCAGGCGGGACGCGTCGGTGCGGTCACCATCGCCACAAACATGGCCGGGCGCGGCACCGATATCAAACTGGGAGGAAGCCCTGAAGCCCTGGCTGAGCAGCTGCTGGAGCGCAGGCGCGCCCGCATCAACCCCGCCACGGGCAAGCCCAGCACCCTCACAGCGGTTCAGGAAGAGGCCTGTCGTGCTGAGGCTGCAGAGATCTGCGCTCGCGAGCATGAGGAGGTCCTCTCTGTGGGCGGGCTCATGGTCATCGGCAGCGAGCGCCACGAGAGCCGCCGGATTGACAACCAGCTGCGCGGGCGCTGCGGACGCCAGGGCGACCCTGGTCGCTCCTGCTTTTACCTCTCGCTCACCGACGAGCTGATGCGGGTGTATGGCGATGAGAAGACCCAGCATGCCTCCGAAGTTCTTCACCGCAGCGGCTGGGACGATAGCGCACCTCTCACCAACCGCGCCTTTATGCAGGCCATGGATACCGCGCAGCGCATGGTGGAGGATGCCAACCACCAGGCGCGCAAGACACTTTTGGAATACGACGACGTGATGAACAAGCAGCGCCTGGCAATCTATCAGGAGCGCGACGCAATCCTGGCCGGGCGCAGTTTTACGGGCAAGGTGGATGAGGTCATCCGGGATACGGCCCGCGAGGCAGTGGGCCGCTTTTGCCACGAGGATCAGGCTCCCCACGAATGGGACTGGGAAGGTCTGCGCGCGTGGTTTTTCGACATGACCGGTACGCAGGCCGAAGGCTTCTACGCCCTCAAACCCCGTTCGCACATGGATGTTGACGATGTCGAAGATGATGTGGCCGATGCGCTGGAAGGTCTTTTCAAAGAGCGCTGCGAGGCGCTGGGCGCATCCTATGTAGAGAAGCTTGAGCGCCGCACCATGCTTGCTGCCATCGATACCGCCTGGATGCAGCACCTGGCTGACATGGACAACCTCAAGCAGGGGGTGGGGCTGCGAGCCTATTCCCAGCGCGACCCGCTCACGGAATACAAGCAGGATGCCTACGACATGTTCGGCTCCCTGGTGGATGAGATCTACAGGGACTATCTGCGCTATCTATTCCACGTGAGCAAGGTATCCCGCGATACGCACGCCACAAGCGCCCTGCTTCCGTCGACGCGAGACGAGGGGGCAAAACCTACTGTTTAGGTGAGCCCAAGGCCTGCGACCGCTGGCCCGGCCTAGGCCCGGGACTGCTCAGGCCTGTCCCGGTTCAGCTGGTCGCGTTTTGATTTTGTCCGGAACGAGTCTGAAGAAAGCACGTATAATATCCGGTATTTATGAGGGATTTTCGCCCGCTGCCAGGAATGTGGGCACGGGGCGGGCGCAAATGCATACAGCCAGGCGTATCTGCTCGGGCGCGAGGGGAGAAAAAGGATGGCAACGATGGGCGAACGTAAGGACAGGACCGTTTCCGCAGTAGGTCGATCTGCCGTTGGCACGGCTGCGGCTGCCGCTTTGGTAGCCACCTCGGCTCCCTTGGTACCGGGGGCCGCATATGCCCAGGAGGTGACGGCTGCCGGCGGCTCTTTCGATGTGTCGGGCGTGCTGGAAACCTCCAAGTCAATTGTGACGGCCCTCGAAGAGCAGATTGAGGAGGCCCGCAGCACGGCATCTACCGCCAAGGCGCATGCCGATGATCAAAAGTCTCAAGCCGATGAGGCGTACGTCGTGTATGAGGAGGCTCAGGTGGATGACGCATTGGCCCGGGCTGAAGTCGCTCAGTCTGAAGCTGCTAAGACCCAGGCCGAAGCCGCTCTTGCCGAGGCCGTTGAGCAAGCCAAGCAAACCGTCGCGGATCTTCAGGGTGGTTCTGCAAGTTCTCTCACTGAGGCGGAGTTCGCTGTAGAGCAGGCGGAGGCGGATTTGATTGCTGCCCAGAAGGCCCAGGAGGATATCCAAGGAGAGCTGAGCGAGGCCCAAGCCGCCAAAGCTGCTGCCGATCAGGCCCTGAGCGAAGCCCAGGCCGCCTATGAGGCCCTCGGTGGCGACGCAAGCTTTACGGCCGCTCAGCAAGAGCATGAGCAGGCCCTGGCTGCTCTTGATGAGGCCACCTCGGATCGAGATAACGCCTATGCCGATTGGCAGGACAAAAAAGCTTCCCTTGCTGAGGCCCAATCTGCCTACGATGAGGCTGTGGCCGCGCAGAAGGCGGCCGAGCAGGCACTAAGCGAAGCTGCCCAGGCCGTCGCCTGTGCCGAGTCCGAGATGAACAAGGCTGAGAGCGCCTACGAGAGCATCATCGCTCAGGCTGGGAACTGCGATCCTAGTGCTGTAGCCGCAGCTGAGCAGGCCTATACCAAGGCATACGAGGCCTATGAGCGTGCCTCTGAGGACTATGCTGCTGCTCAGGCGGAGCACGAATCCCTCGTCAGTGCGGCTGACCAGGCCTACAAGGCCTACCAGCAGGCTCAGGAAGAATACACGCAGGTGGAGACCCAGGCCCAGGCCGCCGAGGCTGCCTATCAGGCCGCCGTGGAGGCCGAAGCTCAGGCCCAGGCTGAATACGAGGCCGGGCTGGCCCAGCTTGCCGGCGCCCAAAAGGCTATCGAACAGGCAGCGGCGGATTACGCAGTGGCCCAGCAGGCAGCCAACGAGGCCGATGCTGCCGTTGCCGCTGCTTTGGAGGCTGCCCAGAAGGCTGACGCGGCGGTGGAGGCGGCGCAAAAGTTTCTTGACGAGGCAAAGGCTGCTGTGGAATTTTCCCATTCCTATGGCGATGGGGCCGCAGGCTTTTGGCACTTCATCGGCGAGGCTACCACGGCCGAGGCAATCGAGGGCATCCAGAGTGGTTCTTTGGGGGCAAACGCGGCCGACATGGCAAACACTGCCTACGAAACCACGGTCGCAGCCGGCAACCTTGATAACCTGGACACCGCCCTTCAGATGGCTGCTCTGTGCAACGAGTATCGCGAGAAGGTAGGCCTCAAGCCCCTGGAGGTCGACTCCTCCCTTATGGCCCTCGGCGTCGCCTCCGCTGACTACGCCAACGATGCCAGCGGCAGTGTTGGGTATTACCACCAGGTGGCGGTAGACAATGAGGTGGCTGAGAATCTCTCGTGGTCCACCAGCGTGGAGAAGGCCTTCCGCCAGTGGTATGACCAGGAAAAGGAGGTCTTTGACGAGGCCGTAGCCGTTTTGGGCGGCAAGCCTGTGGAGGGTGAGGCTGCCTACAGATACTACCAGGCCCACAAGGGTGTCATCGATGCCTGGATTGAGGCCGAGCACGGTCCCGCGCAAGACATTGGGCACTACATCAACATCATCGACCCTTCTTTCAAGGTGCAGGGTGCTGGTTTTGCCGCCGCTGATTTCCGGGGAGGTACCTCTGCAGGTGATGTCTACGAACAATCCTTCCAATACAAAAAGCGCGGCGAAACCTATACGGTTGAGCAGCTTCGGGAGCGCTATGACGCCTACGTGAAGGCGATGGGCAGCAGCAAAGACGTTGTGGCCGGTAACTTCTCGAAGGCTCAGAAGGCCTATGACCAGGCTCGCGCCATCCAGAAGGCCGCCCACGACACCCTGCGTGAGGCCAAGGAATACCAGAGCAAGACTCAGGCGGACCTCAAAAAGGCCTGGGATATCTACCAGAGAGCTGTGGCGGCCAGTCCCAATATAGATGCCTTGAAGGCCAAGGTGGAGGCCGCCAAGCAGGTTGTGGGTCAGGCCAGCAAGGAGCGTGACCGTGCCAACCAGGCGCTTCGCGAGGCCCAAAAGAAGCGCGGTGCAGCTGAGGATGCCTATCACCAGGCTGCCATCCAGGCCAACAAGTACGGTAACACCACGCTTCGACAGGCCAAGCGTGCCTACGAGCAGGCCCAGCAGACCATGCGGCTTGCTGGTGCTAAGCTTGATCGGCTTGCGCCGGGTGCTTCGCATTGGTTCAAGAACTATCTTGATGCGCGCAGCGACTACCGCAGTGCCTGCGAGGCGTTTACGGAGGCCAAAGGCGCGGTGGAGAAGGCCAAAAAGCAGGTGGGGGCCATGGCCAGGGCGCGTGATGAAGCGCGCTTTGAGTATGACGATGCGGCTCAAGATTACGACAACGCGGTGGCCGATTACGCTCGTGCCCATTTGAGGCATCAGCGTGCTCATGCTAAATACCAGGTGATTGCCAGTGCCAAGCAGACACTTGACCGGGCTGTGCGGGGTGCTACTGAGGCTAATCGGCGACTTGATCGCGTCACCAAAGCCTACCAGGATTCCATCCGGGCGGTGGCCGAGGCTAAGGACGCCCTGGCCCGGGCCAAGAAACACGTGATTGTATGCGCCGATCGCCACGAGCGCTCCAAGGGGGTCGGCTTTGAGGACGTGTATGTTCGCGGTGGGATGAGTGATCCCGAATTCAACCGGGTGGTGGCCTCGGCCATCGACGCTGTGCATGATGCGGAGCGGGTCGTGGCTGCGGCCGACAAGGCCCTGTCTGCCGCGCGTGACCGGGCGGCTGTAGCGGCTCAGAGGCTTGCCCAGGCTGAGGCTGCCTATGGCAAGAAGCATGCCGCGTATGAAGCGGCCTATCAAGCCTATCAGGATGCTCTTGAGGAGCTGCGCATCGCCGAGGCTGTGTATAAGGCCTATCTCGATGCGCTTAAGGCCAACGAGAAGACCCCGGGAACTGCCACGTCGCCCACCCTGGATGAGACAGGGTGGCACAAGCCCCCTGCGGGCGGCAGTGCTGGCGGGCAGCGGGGGCCTGTGGTAGGCGCAGGCGAGCAGCAGGTTGCGGCCCCAGGTGAAAAGCAGGGACCTTCGGCTTCACGTGGGGAACAGAAGCCTCCTGTTTTGGAAGAGGCGGGCTGGCAGAGGCAGCCTGCGCAGGGTGAAAGCGGCAAGCAGTTTCCCGCTGCGGGTAACACAAGACCCTCGATACCTCCGGTGGTAGTGCCGCCGATGGTGAGCTCTCCGTCGATGGACGAGGTGGACTGGCCCCTTTTCGATAGGGAAGACTCTCTGCACCGTCCATCAATGGGTCAGGCCGATGGACAGCGGCCTGCCACAGATGGTTCCGGTGGTCGGCCTTCGACTGGAGGTAGCGATAGTCAGCGTCCGGTTGGAGGCAATGATGGTCGGCCCTCGGTTGGAGGAAGCGATAATCAAGGCCCGGTTGGAGGCAGTGGCGGCTATCCTTCGACTGGAGGCAGTGACAGTCAGCGTCCCCCCATCAATCAGCCGGGCGACCAGGGGTCGTCTGCTGAGCGGCCGGGAGGGCAGGATTCCTCGACTGGCGGCAGGCCAGGTGGGCAGGAGCTGCCGGTTGGCGGCAGGCCCGGACAGGAGCGGCCTTCTGGCGGTGGGTCAGACGGACAGGAGCCGCCGAC
>CAYTIS010000021.1:0-6805 GCA_964438035.1 uncultured Slackia sp. | reverse complement strand
TCGGCGATCAGGACTCTTCGACGAGCGACAGGCCAAGCGGAGAGGAACCGTCAATCGGTGGGTCGGGTGTGCAGGTTGGTGGCACTGGCAACTCCGCCAGTGGTGCTCCCACTATCACGGGCGATGGCGGGGTTAGCGATGGCTCCGTCGGAGTCGGTGGCGGCCCAGCCTTTCAGACGGCCGACCTCACGCTCTTCGCGGGAAATGACAGCGCCTCTGCCACCACGGATGCCTTGATCCAGACCAGTAACGGTGCTGCCACGGGCACGCTGGCCCAGACCGGTGACAATGCCGCCTCGCTCGCAGCTGCAGAAGGAGTGGCCGCTGCGTCAGCCGCCGGGGTTATTGCGATGGGTCGCCGCCGCCTCCGTCGCTACGAAGAGTAACGAGCGCTGATACATCTCAAGCCGGCCCTGCGCGGTCGGAATGTAACGCCTTCCTCAGGGTCTCAAAAGCCCTGGGGGAGGCGTTGTGCGTACAAGCGCTCTTGCGTGGGTGGGCGTACCTGGGGGAGAGAGCCTGAGGGAGTGCCGTCGCTGCGGGTCGCTCGGGCGATCGTCATGGGTGTTTGTCGCTTTTGCGTCGTCTGGGATGCTTCGTGTATGATGGGCCCTTTCGAGGTAGCACATGCCCTGAACAGCGAGTCTTTGGGGTGGGAGCGTAGCGCCCAGCGGCGCTCAGAGGGTCACACGAGGTGAAGTATGCCGATTCGTTCGACGTTCGCGGCGTTGGCGGGCCGAGTCGCGCGCTGGGGTGGCCAGACCTTCATGCACCGAGCGGCGGGTAACGTTCCGGGACGCATCGCGCTGAAACTCGATCCCCATATTCTTGAGGATCTGGCGCATCGCGTTGATCCCGTGTTAGTGGTAAGTGGCACCAACGGCAAGACCACCACCAACAACCTCATTGCCGACTGCCTTGCAAGGTCGGGCCGTCCACTCGTATGCAACCGTGAGGGCAACAACCTGGAGTCTGGTGTGGTCGCCGCCTTGCTGGCAGGTCCTGAGGGGGTTGTTGCCCACGGGAGCGATGCCGTACGTGCAGCCTCCTCAATGCGGCCGCTCGCCTGCCTTGAGTGTGACGAGCTGTATACCCGTCTTGTGCTGCCACGCCTCAAGCCACGCTTCTTTATGCTGCTTAACCTGTTTCGTGATCAGCTGGATCGCTTCGGTGAGATCGACCGCATTCAGGAGGTTATCGCCGAGGCCTTGGAGCAAACGCCCGACACCGTTTTTATCTACAACGGCGATGATCCGCTGTGCGCCGCGATTGCCGAGAGGGTGTCCAACGCAACCGTTGCCTTCGGTATCGAGGGAAACCTGGGGCTTTCAGCCGACCGCGTGAGTGATAGCCGCTTTTGCCAAAAGTGTGGCGGCGTACTAGACTATGCCTACGTGCACTACGACAAGCTGGGATCCTATTGCTGCCAGACCTGCGGGTGGCAGCGGCCCCCGCTCGATTTTGCGGCGCAGGACGTGCGCATGGGCGAGGAGGGCTTTGTCTTTGAGATTGACGGCCACCAGGTCAACACGGGCCAGGCGGGCGTCTACATGGTCTATAACGTTGTGGCGGCTTACGCAGTTTCCATACTCTCGGGCCTTGTGGATATTGAGGACTTCCAAGCAAGTATCAGTGCGTATCGGCCCACCAACGGTCGGCTTCAGGTCTTTGATTTTGGCACGCGCAGCGTGATGACCAACCTGGCCAAAAACCCCACCGGTTTCAACCAAAATATTCGTATTGTGCTCCAGGAGAAGGGTTGCGTGCTCGCTCTCTTCGTTAACGATAACCACGCCGATGGACATGATGTGTCATGGTTTTGGGATATCGACTTTGAGAATTGGGCACAGATTGAGGGATTGAAGGCCTTTGTAGGCGGCACGCGCGCCAATGACATGCAGGTGCGCCTGAAATACGCCGGCATCAAGGCCCAGATTGTAGAGAGTGTGGCTGAGGTGATGGCGCATACCACGGCCGAAGATGGCCGTGTCTACCTCATTGCCAACTATACCGCCCTGCCTGAGGTGCGCAGCGAACTAGAGAGCCTGCACGCAGTCTGGACCAAAACGGGAGCCCTTCCCTGGCCGGATGCAGCTGCGCAGGCGGCTTGCACTCAGGTTGAGCCACCCTGTAGAAAAGGGGCCTCGTCATGACCGCACCCCCTCTTGTCATCGTTCATCTGTTTCCCGAGCTGCTCAATTTATATGGCGATGGCGGCAACGTCATCTGCCTGCGTCGCCGCCTTGAGTGGCGCGGCCTGTCCGTCGTGGTTCAGGAGGTGGGCATGGGTGATGCGATGGACTTTGCGCGTGCCGACATCGTCTTCATTGGAGGCGGTGCCGATCGTGAGCAGCTCATTGTGAAGGATGCCATGATGGGTCGCAAGGCCGAGCTTTCAGCCTACGTGGCCGATGGTGGAGTGTTGCTGGCCGTGTGTGGAGGCTACCAGTTTTTGGGCCACAGCTACGCGATGGATCAGGTGGTGGTGGAGGGTCTGGGCATCGTGGATATGGAAACGGTGCGCGGCGAGGGCCGCCTCATTGGCAACGCCGTCATTCAAAGCGAGATTTGCTCTGTGCCCATCGTAGGTTTTGAGAACCACGGTGGGCGCACTACGCTGGGTGCGGGTGTGGCCCCTCTGGGGCGCGTGTTGGGCGATACCTTCGGCAATAATGGTCAGGACGGATATGAGGGAGTGCGACAGGGCAATCTCATCGGCACCTATCTGCACGGGCCTCTGCTGCCCAAAAACCCCCAGGTGGCCGACTGGCTCATCGCGCGGGCTTACGAACGGCGCGGTCAGGCGGTGGAGCTGACCCCGCTTGACGACGCCGAGGAGGTGGCGGCCAACCGCGTGATGCTTGCGCGGCTGGGTCTGGTAGAAAACAGGAGGAATGATGATTGATACTAAGGAATACGTCATCAAGCAGATCGAGGAGCGTGACATTCGCTTTTTGCGCCTGTGGTTCACCGATCTCTTGGGTGGGTTGAAAAACGTCGCAATCACGCCCTCGGACATCGAGGCCGCCTTCGAGGAGGGTATTGGCTTTGATGCCACCTCGGTCTGTGGCTTAGCTCCGCTCCAGGATGGCGACATGCTCGTTCATCCTGACCCGTCCACCTTCCAGGCCCTGCCGTGGCGTCCGGCCAACAACGGGGTAGCGCGCATGTTTTGCGACATTCGCATGCCTGACGGGAGCAACGCCGAGGGCGACTCGCGCCACATCCTCATGCGCGCGCTTGACAAGGCCGCAGCCATGGGCTTTTCGGTGAACGTGGGTGTGGCCATCGAGTATTTTTGCTTTAAGAGTAATACCGCACCCGATCCCATCGATCGTGCGGCCTGCTTCGATTTGTCCCCCCTCGACAACGCCGCTGACCTGCGCCGCGAGACCGTGCTCATGCTTGAGCAGATGGGCATTCCCGTGGAGTACTCGCACCATGGCGCAGCTCCGGCCCAGCAAGAGATTGACCTGCGCTACAGTGATGCGCTTTCGGCCGCCGACGCCATGGTGACTGCACGCCTGGTTATCAAGGAGACCGCTGCCGAGCATGGGCTGCATGCCACCTTCATGCCCAAGCCCCTGGGAGGAGAGCAGGGCAGCGGCCTGCATCTGCATCAGTCACTGTTTGATGAGAACGGCAACGCCTTCTATGACCCCGAAGATCCCGATGGCTATCGCCTTTCGTCCGAGGCCAAAAGCTATATCGCTGGGCTACTCAAGTACGCGCCCGAATACACCCTGGTCACTAACCAATACGTCAACTCCTACAAGCGCATCGTGCCGGGTTTTGACTGTCCCACGCATATCACCTGGGGAAACGGCAATCGTACTGTCATGGTGCGCGTGCCGCGCTACAAGCCTACCAAAAAGAACTCCATGCGCGTGGCGGTGCGCAGTGTGGATTCGGCGGCCAATCCCTACCTGGCCATCGCGGTTCTTGTCTCCGCTGGGCTGCGCGGCATCAAAGAAGGCCTGTCGCTGCCCGCGCCGCTGGCCGTCAACGCCTTTGAGCTTTCCGATGCCGAACGGGCTGAGTTGGGGATAGAGCCGCTGCCCCACGATCTGTCCCGGGCGGTGGACGCCTTTGAGAAATCCGATTTCATGCGCGAGGTTCTGGGCGAGTCGGTACACGCGTGGTTCGTGCGTACCAAGCGCGACGAATGGGAGGACTTCAGGTCGCATATCACGCAGTGGGAAGTCAACCGCTATCTGGCGACCTTATAGGGGGGAGGGTGTGACATGCACTCAAAGACGATTCTCGTTTCCTGCGGCCGCATCGTGACACCCGAGCGCGCGGCGTCTCTGTTTGCGTCGATGGATGCTAAGGCGCGCATCCTTACGGCACCGCTTAGTCAGGCCACCTCCATGGGGCGCACCCTTGATGCCGACCTTTTGGTGGTGGATAACACGGATAACTCGTGCAATGTGGGGCGGATTGCTCAGGAGCTGACCGGCGGGCAGACTGCATTATTTTTGGTGGTAAGCGAGGGCGATTTGGAGGCGCTGCGCCTGCCTATGCAGGTGCCGCTCGACTTTGCCTGCGCCCAGGCGGTGGATGATGAACTAAAGCTGCGCTGCCGCAGGCTTTTGTGGCCGGGCGAGGCCACGACTGATGCCGACTTTGTCCATGTGGGTTCTATGACGGTAAACCTGGCTACCTATCAGGTGAAGGTGGCGGGCGAGCCGGTGGACCTAACCTTTATGGAGTACGCCCTGCTGTCGTTTTTGGTGACGCATCCGGGTCGTATCTATTCCCGCGAGGTGCTGCTGTCCCAGGTGTGGGGCTTTGACTACTACGGGGGCAGCCGTACGGTGGACGTGCATATCCGCCGTCTGCGTGCCAAGCTGGGACCCGAGATGGCTCAGCATATCGAAACCGTCCGGGGCGCGGGCTATCTCTGGGTGTCGGGATAATTGCTGGATGCCGTGGCCTGCGCTGATGGCTTTGCGCGGCTATGGTACTATGGGCCAGTTGTGCTGCCGAAGGCCCGTTCTCAATTCGGCATCAGGAAAGCCGTGCTAACGACGTGAGAGGTTGAACGTGCTCGGTATAAATGGATTCGAAGTCTTTATTATTGTCATCTTCGCCTTTTTTCTCTTTGGTCCTGACAAGCTGCCGCAGTTTGCCAAAACCGTTGGTCAGTTTTTGAAGAAGTTCCGCGATGCGCAAAACGAGATGAACAAGATTATCAAGACTGAGATTTATGACCCCCTGAGCGAAGATCCGGTGAAAAATCCGCTCGACTCTATCGATAAGAGCAATAAGCAGAAGGTGGAGAAAAAGGAGTCCTTCGCCGCGCGTAAGGCCAAGTATGACCGCGAGCGCATGGAGCGCAAAAAGCGTGAGGCCGCGAACGAGGCCGCCAAGGAGGTGCGCGAATCCGCCGGAGCCACTGAACCGTCCATCGCGCCGGCACCTACGGGTGGGGCTGCAGGGGCTGCGGCGGCAAAAGCTGCCCGACAGTCATCCACCAAGCTACATGCAAAGGTGGCTGAGGCGCGCAAGGAGGCAGGCGCCAAGGTAGTGGCTGAGGAGGCGGCCACGGCTGAGGCCCAGCGGGAGCTGGCCGACGAGCTGTTTGGCACCAAAAAGCCCGCTCGCAAACAGGCCACCCAAGAGACTGCCATGTCTGCTGAAAAGTCCGCAGCGTCCGCTAAGAAGGCTGCCACGCCCGCCGGGGCTTCCGCCGCATCGGCTCAGCCTGCTGCGTCAGAGGCTGCTTCTGACGCTGCGGCGCCCGCTTTCGCCCAGAAGGAGGATAACTAATGCCTATCGGTCCGGCGCGCATGCCCCTGTTCGACCACCTGGGCGAGCTGCGCATGCGCTTGGTGCGTATCGTGGCGGCTCTGGCTATTGCCATCTGCATCTTCTATCCCGCCTCGCCCATGCTGATTCAGTTTTTGCTCCAGCCCGCCTACGATTATCTTCCGCATGACGAGTCGGGTGCCATCCTCCTCAACATCTTTGATCTCTTTGGTTTTTTCACCGTGCGCTTTAAGGTTTCGCTGTGGACGGCCCTGGTGGCCTGCGCGCCCATCGTTTTGTGGCAGATTCTGGCGTTTTTCCTGCCAGCTCTCAAGCCCAATGAGCGTAAGTGGTTTGTGCCCACCTTCGCGGCGGCTGTCATTCTGTTTATTACGGGCACGGTGTTTTGCTATCTCTTCATCCTGACTCCTGCGGTTGAGTGGCTGACGGATCAGGGTGCGGGCTTCGCCCAGACGCTACCCGATGCCAAGTCGTGGGTGGATGTGATCATTAACTTCGAGCTCGCCTTTGGCTTTGCCTTCGAGCTTCCGCTTGTGGTGTTTTACCTGGTCGTGTTCCAGATCATCCCCTATGCCAAGCTCCGCGAATCCTGGCGTACCGTCTACATCGTCCTTATGGTTGTCGCGGCTATGGTTACCTTGGATGCCTCACCCATTACCATGCTCATGATGTTTGCTGCCTTGCTCGTGCTCTACGAGGGTAGCTTGCTGGTGGCGCGTGTGGCGCTGGGCCGTCGCCTCAAGAAGAAGGCCGCTGAGGCCGAGTGAGGGGCCTGAGGCCACAAAGATGAAAGGGAGTGGGCCGTACTGCGCGTACTGCGCTTCGGCTCTATCCCGAAAGGAGACGGGTCATGCATGAGCTTGGAATCATGACGGGCGTCATCGAGAGCGTTGGCACGGCGGCTCGGCGTGCGGGGGCTGCCAAGGTGCTCAAGGTCTCGCTTTCCGTGGGTGTGATGACCGAGGCCATCGAAGACTCCCTGCACTTCGCCTTTGAAGCCTTGAGTGAGCAGCATGCGCTCTTTGAGGGGGCC
>CAYTIS010000020.1:3736-21491 GCA_964438035.1 uncultured Slackia sp. | reverse complement strand
GCAGGTCAATGCAAGCCAAGGTGGACACGCGCCAGCACATGAATAGTGACAGCAGGCGGATAAAGGGGGCGAAAAGGATCGAGGCCCGGAAGGGAAGGGCCGGGCCTCATACAAGGAGGGATGATCGGTGCAAGGAGGTGCACCGTTACTGCTCTCAGACAAGCAGGCAAGTGAAGGAGGGGAGCCTTTCGCTTGCAGGAGCTATTATAGAAATCCCTTTTCAAGAACGTGTGACGCGGCCGTGGAGGTCTTGTGTTCTCAGGGGTGGATAAGTAACACCCGACTGTGCGCTACAATGGCGCGGACCTGAGGGCGGCTTGCTGTTTCGGTGTGCTGCCCACCTGCCTCTCAGATACGGAGCGTCTTCATGGCCGACATACAGCTGCGATTTCACCACGACATGCTCGTGCTTTCGGCTCCCCTTGACTACGCGCTTGCCCGTCAGGGCGTCCATCTCCAAGACGACTACGAATTTTCCAGCATCCTTGAGCCTGAGCTTGTCCAGGATGCCCTGCGTCTTGAGGTCCTTGCAGGAGCGCAGTGTCTGGTGGCTGCTACGGGGGGAATCTGCTCGGCACGCCTGGCCCACACGTGCATGGAAACGCGCGGGTCAGAGATTGCTGCAGCTCTGATTGCAGGTGCTCAAGCGCACCATCCCCAGCACATCCTCTGCGAGATTGGTCCCTGCGGCCTTCCCCTTGACCCCTCGAGCGCCATCTCCCTCAAGCAGTCTCGTGCCCAGTACGAGGGGGCCGCCCGCGCCTTGGGGACGGGCGGCTTTGACGGCATCCTGCTTGCGGGCATGCGCGGGCCGGTTGACATGCGCTGTGCCATCGAGGGCGTACGGACGGTCTTTTCCGGCCCTCTCTTCGCTGTTCTCGATATTGATGAGGGTGTGGGAGTTGACGAGGTGTGCTCTTGCATGCGGGATAAAGGGGGTGCCGATTGCCTCTGTGCCGATGTGGTGGGCATCCAAAGCGCCAGGTCGCTTAAGGATCTGTGCGAGGCGGTGCGCACCCTGGCGACCCTTACCGATGCGCCCATTCTCGTGCAGATTCGCGTGAGCGCACCCACGCAGGTGCAAAAGCGGCGCGCCTCATTGGGGGGACCGGCAGACGCTAACCCCTACTTCCTACCCGACAACCTGGCCGATGCCGCCTTGGCCCTGCGCGCAGCCGGGGCGCAGTTTTTGCGCGCCTGTGGTGAGGCCACGCCTGCCTACACCGGCGCGCTTTCCGTAGCAACCATGGGTCTTGACTGCCTGCGATAGGGCATGAGAACGTGTTCTTGCGTGCAGAATCGTCTGATACTTAAGGAAAGGAGGGCGGATGGCCCTGCTTGAGCGAAGCGAATCCTATGGCGAGCTTCAGCGCGTGGTGGATTATGTGTACCAGCACCGTGAGGTGGTCGAGCGTCTTGACGTGGTCTTGGCGGCCGAGACCTTCGACATCCATGCGGACCTGCGCGAGATTGTGAATCTCCTACCTCCTGGCTCCTACACGCGGATAGCCCTCTGTACTCAGCTCAACTCCTCGATCGCAGGTCACGGCTGGGGCTTTGTCTACGGCACCGTGATGTAGGTTTTTGTCGGTACGGCATGGAGATTTGACGTTCTATAGGATAAGGGCCTCTGGCAAAAAAGACCGTCTCAAGCTTTTGGAATAGAACCGCGCTGCGCGCTGCGCCGGCCATATGAGCCTGTATCTCGTCTTTTTCAAATTGCGTACTTAATATTCGAGAATCTGCGGGAAAGCTGCTATCATTCCTCTCGGTCATTCGGGGTTGTTCGTTCCACCTGGGCTTGCGCGTTTTATCATCACCTAAAGAACGAGGAATCCTGGCGTTTTTCAGAAAGGACCTCTAAGCGAAGGTTGATATGAACAACAAAGACCCACAGACCTCAGATCAAGCCAACGCACCTGACCGTGCTAAGCAAGACGGCGCTCGGGGCAGAGTCGCTAAGGGTGCCCAGCTGCCGAGTGGTCGGGATGATGCTGAAAATTCAGTCATCTCGCTTCCGCCAGGACAGGATCAGGCGGGCTTCCGACCGGCTCGTGCTGGGAGCGGTGCCGCCTACGGCCGGCTTGGTGTTGGGCAGCAGCAGACCCAGCAGGGCAGGGCGTTTCCCCCTCCCGGTATGGGCGGTGCTAATCCGGGCGTGGGGCGCAACTCCTCCCTTGAATCCTCTCCGTTTTTTAACCAGCCTTCTGACCACACTGGTCAGGATGGCCAGAACAACCTGATCAAGGTGCGCAAGAAGCGCGCTAAGGCTCCCAGGATTGTCTTGGGTGTGCTGGGCGTGCTCCTCGCGCTTGTATTGTGTGCGGGTGGGGCGCTGGCGTGGTGGATTAACTCGCTCAACAACTCCATGAGCCTAAGCGAAGAAGAGCAGGAGGAGCTTGCCGAGGTTCTGCGTTCGCCCACCAACGAGGACGGTGAAGAAGATGAGAATGCAGCTTTCTACATCCTCATCCTCGGCAGCGATGCCCGCGAGACAGACACGGCAAGCCGTTCGGATGTCATCATGCTTGTGCGTGTCGACCCCGAGGAGGCGGTGGTGGATTTGATTTCCATCCCGCGCGACACCATGGTGACCATCGAGGGCTACGGCACCCAAAAGATTAATGCTGCCTACGCCTACGGGGGTGCTGCTGGGGCGGTTGAGTGCGTCTCGGAGTTTGCTGGCGTGCCTATCTCCCACTACGTAGAGGTGCACTTCGAGGAGCTGGAGGAAGTGGTGGATAGTTTGGGCGGCATCTGGGTGGATGTCCCCGAAGACATCGAGGCGGGCAACGGTGGCATGTCCTTTGAGGCTGGCGAGCAGCTTCTGACCGGCGAGCAGGCCCTGGCCCTTGCCCGCGAGCGCTACAACGTTACGGGCGGCGACTTTGGTCGAGCCCAGGCCCAGCGTCTCATTGTGGAGGCTCTTATTGAGCGCGTGCTCTCCGTGAGCGCCGCTGAGATTCCTGGCGTAATCAGCCAGCTAGCCTCCTCCGTAAGCACTGACTATTCCGTGACCGATCTGGTGACGCTTGCCCAGCAGTTTTTGGGTAAAGACATGACACTGTACTCGGCAGCCTGCCCCAGCTACACACTCTCGCTCAACGGCGTGAGCTACGTGGCCACTATGTTTGACGAATGGCGTGCCATGATGCAGCGTGTGGATGCGGGTCTTGATCCCAACGATGAGGATGCCGAAATTCCTGAGGAGCAGGCAACTGACCCCAATCTTGGCGCTGCGAGCAATTCGCCCGCGCCCACTGACTACGAAAGTCTGGCGGCTAATGCCGGCTTGACCACCGATAACGTGGCAAGCGTGGACGACGACTGAGGCTTTGCATACACAATGAACGCACCAAGCAACGAGTAACGGAATTGAAGGACGCAACCCAATCATGACCCTCCTAGAACTGCTGCAACTGATGCGCAAGCATCTCAATCTGGTCATCGCGCTACCTGTGGCGTGTGCACTTGTCATGGGCATCGTGAGCTTTTTGTTCCTGCCCAATACCTACACCTCGTCTACGAGCCTCTATGTGCTGGTGCAAAGCGATGACACCACGATAAACAACGATCTGTCCGCCAGTCAGATGATTACCAACGACGTGGCTACGCTCATCACCAGTTCGCGCGTAACCGGTGATACGGCTGAGGCGCTGCAGATGACGAGCCTGAGCGACTACAGCATCTCGGTGGACAGTGAGACCAGCACGCGCGTGATTAGTCTGTCGGTGACGGGTCAGGATGCTCAAAGCACGGCCATTATCGCCAACCAGCTGGCCAGAATCGTGTCTGAGGTGGCCCAGGAGGTCATGGATATTGAGGCCATCAACGTTATCGACGAGGCTGCCACGCCCGAGTCGCCTTCTGGTCCCAATCGCCTGATGTACACCGCCGTCGCCTTCATGGGCGGTCTGTTTTTGGCCGTGGCGATTGTGGTGCTCATGGATGCCCTCAATACGAGGGTGCGAGGTGCTGAAGAGGCTGAGGAGCTGTTGGGTCTGCCGGTGATTGGTCGTATGCCCTTGATGAAGGAAGGGGTGTAGGCATGTTTTCTAACAAGAAGGGAACTTCCGACAAGCTCGTCATGCAAAACGCGGCCAAGACACTTTTGGCCAATATTCGCTTTGCGAGCGTAGATACCCCTATCCGCTCCCTTGTGATTACCTCGTCGGTGCCCAATGAGGGAAAGACAACGGTGACCATCAATCTGGCCCAGGCCATCGCTACCAGTGGTAAGCGCGTGCTTGTAGTGGAAGCCGATATGCGCCGCCGCAGTGTGGCTGCGGCCATTGGGGTTCACGCCAAGTCAGGTATTTATTCAGTGCTTTCTGACCAGGTGCCCCTTGAGCAGGCGGTCATACCCACCAATCAGCAGAACATGAGCTTTTTGGATGCCGAGCCTCATATTCCCAACCCGGCCGACATCATCGCTTCCAAGCGTTTTGCTCGTCTGGTGGACATTCTGGAGGATGCCTACGACTATGTGCTCTTTGACACCCCGCCGGTGGGCACCTTTGTAGATGCGGCGGTGCTGGCCACACAGACCGATGCTACGGCGATGGTAATCCGCGATAGCTTTGCTAAGCGTGACGAGATTCTCCATGCCTATGAGCAGCTCAAGAAGGCCGAGGTGAACATTATCGGTCTGATTATGAACTACTGTGAGATTGAGTCCAGCGAGTACTACTATGCCTACTACAACAAGGATGGCAAGCGCGTACGCACGAGTGCTCACGCCTCTGGCCAGCCTGAACCGAAGGTGTCTGCGCCCGAACCAGAATTTACGCTCACAACGCCAGGGACGTCAACGCTGCCCGCACGTCGCGGGCGTGCGCGACGAATGCACTAAAGGGAGCTGAACCAATCAACGAAGACGCCGCCCACCCGGGCGGCGCGGTTTTTCATGTACGAAAGGGGACAGCGCGGGATGCGCGACATGCACTCTCATATCCTGCCGGGCGTCGATGATGGGGCGGCTGATCTTGAGGAAAGTCTGGCGATGCTCGAGGCTGCCAAGGCGGTGGGGGTTACGAGTATCACGTGCACGCCGCACTGCCGTAGCCCCTATTTTGACTACGACGCCATGTGGGATGCCTTTGAGTTGCTAGTGGAGCATGCTGATGGTTTTCCCTTGCAGATGGGCTTTGAGGTGAATCACGCCAAGCTCATGGAGTTGGGGATGGAGTGGGCGGAATACCTGCATTTTGACGGAAGCAACGAGTTTTTGCTCGAGCTTTCCACCCGTGCCACTGAGCTGGAGTTTAACGAGTATGAGCGCACCATTTTTGAGCTACAGGGCTTGGGCTATGAGGTGATTATCGCTCATCCCGAGCGTTATCGGATCATCCAGAACAACATCGACTACGCGCGCCGCCTGCTGAAGATGGGCTGTAAGCTTCAGGCCTCGGCCGACTTTGTGCGCGGGGGGCGTTTAGGAGCCGAGAAGCGCCCGGCCAGAAGGATGTTTGACGAGATGTTCTATCGCTATATCGCCAGCGATGCTCACCGTCCCGAGGATTATCAGGCCTTCGCCGAGGCTAAGGCGAACTTCCAAACCTGCGGCCTGCATATGCGTTTCTAGGGCGGGGAAGCGATTCAGTCATCATACCCTTTTAAACGCTTTCGCAGAGGAGCGTTTTGTGTTGGTGCCGGTAGGCCTGCTGGGACTTGTGGATGCGCGCATCAAGGGCTTGGTGCAGGCCTTGTGTGTTGCGGGGCTTTCAATCGACAAACTCAGATCCCGCATGTCGAATCATGCGCAAACTCATGTTTTTCACGGCTCACAAGAAAGCCGCCCGAAGGGACTCGGGCGGCTTTGATGGGGAAAGGCCTGCGAGGCGTGTGAGTTCGTTTTCGCCTGTAGCAGGGCCGAGTGCTTCTTGGCTGACCTCAGTGAAAGCCACACATTCGCGCCCGCAGTGGGCTCGCGTTTTAGAGTGCGGCCACCACCATGGTGATGGGCAGGGCTGCTACCACGATGAGATAGCGCAGCATGAAGCCGCCCACCAGCACCGCGATGTCGGAGAAGAAGCTGATGTAGTGCGCCTTGCGGCTTTCTTCAAACTCCTTGGGGCTGAAAAACAGCAGCCACATCTCAAGCAGGGTGGGGGCTACCAGGCCCAGCACGATGAGTACCACCCAGAACGCGAGCGCGTAATCACCCACCAGCAGACTCATCACCGAGTTGTACCCGGCTGTGGAGTTGTACGAGGTGATGAAGAGCAGGGCCGCAATCAGCACCACCTCAATCACGGGCAGGCAGAAGTGGAACTTTTTAAACACGCCTACGCGGTTGAACTCCTCGGGGTGGCGCAGGATGGACACAAGCATCACGCTTGCCGCGCCAGCTGACATGGCCGACACCAAAAAGAGGATGGGCAACAGCGCCGTGTTCCACAAAGGGAAGGTTCGGCATACGCCCAGAAGCGCACCGGTATACATGGCCACGAACAGGGCGAAGGCCACGCCTAGAATCTCCAGCCAGGCCGGTACATCAATCTTCTTGAAGTCAAGCAGCACCACCACAAGCGCGATGACCACAAAGCCAGCCAAAAAGACCACGCCCCAGGTCATCACCGAGCCAAAATTGCTCAGCAGCAGGGCAAAGCGCAGCGGGTTGTACAGACCGCCCTCGGCATCAAGCATGAGCAGCGCCAGGCCGATGATGATGACAATGGGCGCGATGAGATGGCCAATCTTGCGCATGTTGACGGCCTCGGGGTGGCGCCACGCCAGAAACGCTGAGGTCACAAACGCGCCGCCGCCCAGGCCTGCCAAGAACAAATACCATGCGATGATGGAATTCCAAATAGGTTCGAATGTCATCGCTGATCACCTCACGTAATAGACTTTTGCCTGGGTCAAGTCGCCCTTCAGCGGCTGGGCCCCGGTTGCGGCAATTTCGCGCGAAATCTCGCTGTCGGGGTCATCCAAATCGCCGAACAGGCGCGCACCGGTGGGGCAGGCCTCCACGCAGCTGCACATCTTGGTGCCCGTTTCCTGGGCCGACACCGTGCAAAAGCGGCACTTGTCAACCGTGCCGGATTCGTGATTGTGTACGCGCACCTGGTAGGGGCAGGCTGCCATGCAGTACTTGCAGCCGATGCAGCGTCCGTCATCCACGCCGACAACGCCATCGGCCCCGATGAAGGAGGCGCCGGTGGGGCACACGCTCACGCAGGGGGCATCCTCGCAGTGCATGCACTGGATGGGCACCGTTTCGAAGGACACCGTGGGATAGGTGCCTGTTTCTTCCGTCTCATAGCGGATGAAGTCCTCGCCGGGCAAAAGATCGTTTTGCCGCTGGCAGGCAGTGCGGCAGGCGTAGCACCCGACGCACTTTTTGGTATTGATGAGCATTCCGTACCGTGCCATCACGCACCTGCTTTCTTCACCGTGACGGTCGCTTCCTGCGTGCAGGCGCCGCCATATCCCGGTTCAAGGCGGAAGGCAACGTAGTCGGTCTGGCGCAGGCCTACGCCGCAGGCGTTGGTCTGCTCAGGCACGGTGCAGCCGTAGTAACTGGGCAGGTAGACGGCCGTGGGGTTGATACGCTGCGTCACCTTCGCGCGTACGTTTCCTTCATGGTAATCATTGGCAACGACCACCTCGTCACCGTCGCTGATGCCCAGCTCCTCAGCAACGTCGGTGTTAATCCACACGCGGGTAAGATCGTACTTGTCGGTAATCTCGGCCAGTTCGGCGATATTGGCCGTCTGGCGATGGCTTTGGATGGGCTGGTTGCCACCGATGAGGCGCATCTTTACGATGGTGGGCATTTCGGCGGGCTCTACCCAGGTGGGGCTGGCGGTGTAGCCAGCTGCCTCGCAGGCCTCGCTCGTGAACTGAATCTTACCGCTGGGCGTGTTCCAGCTGATTGCATCGCCGTAGGCAAACTCCTGGTCGGAGAAGGCCACGGTGCCAGCTGCGGCCAGACCATCCACCGACAGGCCCAGCGTGGCCAACTGGGCTTCGGCCAGCTCCTCCATAGTGAAGGGGAAGGCCCTGCTCAGCTCGCAGGCCTCGGCAAGGTCAGTGAAGATCTCGTCGCAGGTGCGGGTCTCGGAGTGGATGCGGTCGATGACCTGGTTGCGCATGGTCACGCAGGGTACCTTGGCGCTCACGAAGTCGGGCAGCTCGGTGGCTTCCAGGTAGCTGCACTCGGGCAGCACGTAGTCGGCCAGCTGGCAGGTCTCGGTGAGCTGCACATCAATGGACACGCACAGTTCGAGGCTCTCCAGGGCCTCGGCCATGTCTTCGGCGTTGGCGTAGTCGGCGGCCACGTTGGCATCGTAGAAGATCATGGCCTTGATGGTTTGATCCTTGGCAGCTTTAAGGGCGGCCTGAGCAACACCCATGTCGGCCGAGGCCAAAGGATAATCCTGGGCACCAACTTTGCTGCCTTCGGGCTCGGTCAGGGTGGGGAAGGTAGCCTCGTCAAGCTCACCCGGGGCAACGCTGGGCAAAATCAGTGCGCCGCCCTCCTGATTCCAGCAGCCCAATAAGGTGTTAAAGCAGGCGATGGCGCGGGCCGTCTCGCCGGAGTTTACGTAGGAGCAGGATGACGATCCATACCAATCAGCTTCGATGGAGGCCGCTGGGGCTGCCTGGGCCATCTCCAGGGCCAAACGCTCAATCGTGCCGGCTTCAATACCGGTGATCGATTCGGCCCAGGAGGGGGTGTAGGAGGCGAGCGCCTCCGCCCACGTATCAAAGCCCTCGGCCTGCTCTTCTATATAGGTGGCATCGTAGAGCTTACCCTTGACGATGACGTTTGCCATGGCAAGAACAAAGGCCAGCTCGGTGCCGGGATTGACCGGTATCCATTCATCGGCAAACTTGGTCATGGCGTTAGCCCGGGGGTCTACCACCACAATTTTGGTACCGGCTTCATGGGCGCGTTTCACCTCGGCAAGCATGCTGGGGCGTACCTCGTCGGCGTAGCTGCGCCCGATGAACAGGGTCATCTGGGAGTTTTCTACGTCGCTGTGGTATTCGCCTGTGCCGATAACCTGCTCAAGGCCCGAGACCTTGGACAGGTTATGGGCTGCCGTGTGGGTATACACGTTAGGCGAGCCCAAGGCATCCATGAAGCGTTTGGTGTAGTAGGTGCCGGTGGGGCGCGGGTCGTGGATGAGGGCCACGGACTCAGGTCCGTACTCATCAACGATGGCACCGATGCGCTCAGCTATCTCGGCCAACGCATCATCCCAGCTTACGGCTTCAAATTCGCCGTCTTCAGTCTTGCGAAGCGGGTCGGTTAGGCGGTCTTCGGAATACACAATCTGCGAATAGCCATAGCCTCTGGCACAGAGCCTGCCCTGGGAGCTGGGATGGCTGGAATCGCCGATGAGCTTGCCGAGTTTACCGTTCACGACATAGGCCGTGAACCCGCATTGATTGGAGCATGCGTTGCAGGTGGTGTGGACGGAGGTGGTCTGTGAGGCGGTCTCCTCTTCCTGATCAGACCATGTACTAAAGTCCACGCAGCCCGTCGCGGCAAGGGCCGCGATGCCGCTGGCACCTGCGATTAAGCTCCTCCTTGTGAGAGCATTATCCAACATTGCCCTTTCCTCTCTGGTATGTGCCGCCTGTGGCGGCGCCGCTCGCTGGGGGTTGATCCGCAGTATCGGATTCACCCGCCAGCTGCTCGCGGATAGCGATGAGCACGTCGATGAGGGCTATATAGAAGCTGGCATCATCCTTGAGCGACAAGAGCTTCATGCGGTAGGCGGTAAGCCATGTCAGTCGCTCCACCACCAGTGCCCGGGCCTTGTCGACGGCAGACGAGCGTAACAGCACGGCCGCCAGGTCAAGTTCCAGGGAGAGGTGGTCGGGACAGGCCGAAAACTGCGGGGGCACAGACCCGCCTGCAGCCTCAATCATGGCTGCCATGTAGCGTGCGGTGTCGGCGAGGTAGTAGCTCTTGGCGCGGCTGAAGACGACACTGCCGCGCAGCCCGCCGCGCCAGTCGCGGTAGAGCGACTCCACGGGTAGGGCCGATTCGGGTAGTCCTCCGGTAAAGTGGCGGGATGCAAAGGAGCGTTTTTCCTCGTAGGTGGGCGGCACAAACAGCGCTTCCACCTCGCGCTCAGACAGCGCATCCTGAAGCGGCCGGGCACGCCTGAGGCGCTCTATCGGGCGTTTCACATCGCCCAAGGTGCGTCCCGTTTGCGTGAGGTCGCGTACTGTGTCCACAAAATCGGTCCAGATTGGTCCCCCGGTCAGCTGGTTCCATGTGTCGCGATCAACCTGCGTGAAGCACTGTGAGATGACGGAGAGCACCGCCGCGTCGGCCATCATGGTCCTCGCCTCCTCTTGGTACCCTGAGATACCACGCTTGCTTCTTGGTAAGCCCTGCATCAGCGCACCTGCGCAATCGCGGTGCCTATGCGGAGACGAGTGTTGTGGTGCGTACCACGCCCTCGTCGATGACCTTCTGGGCGATGTCTTCCCAATCGACGAACTGGATGGCCCCGTTGGGGCACTGCTGGGCGCAGCGGCCGCAGGAGATGCACTTGGTGGACACGCCTGTTTCGGTATCCACGCGGGGCATGTTCCACGGGCAGGCCTGCGAACACATGCCGCAGCCGATGCAGCGGTCGGGATCGACTGTGCGTGCACCTGTTTCCTCGTCGGCATAGATAGCATGTACGGGGCAGTAATTCATGCACCAGGGATCCTCGCACTGCTTGCAGTGCTGGACGGTGAATTCGCAGTTCCCAAAGACACCATCGGTGGTATCAACGCTTGACCCGTAGAAGTAGTTGTCCCATACGCGCACGCGAGCGATGTGCTGGCACACGCGTCCGTCGTTGCGCAGCGTGCACATCATCTCGCAGCGCTGGCATCCCGAGCAGCGGGCGCGGTCGGTGACGATCATCTTGACGGGCGTGGTGCGGATTTCAATGCGGCCCGAGGCGATGGAAGCTTCGGTGACCCCCCACGTGGCCAGCACGCCGCCGGCAATCAGGCCGCCCATGCCGCATCCGGCAAGTGCGAGAACCTGGCGCCGGGTAATTGTCCGTTTTTTCTTGCCGGTGGTTTCGGCGGAAGTGGTCGGATCGGCCGTCTCGGTACGGTCTTCGGCGGGATTCACATCAGGAATCCGGGCCTTCTCATGAGTATCCGACATGGTCTGTACCCCCCTTATAAACGATCGTGGTGTTGTATATCGCAGGGCTGCATCAAGGGCGCGCGCCTCTGATTGGTCCGGATCGCTCTTAGCGTGTCGGACTGCCCTGCACTACCACTCCCGGTTTCCCCCTTCGGGTGGTGCGCAACAAGGGCAGTGTGCACCTCAAAGAGTGCGCACCCTCCCCTCTTTTAGGGTCTTCTGGTGTGGTATCGGGGATTTTTCGAAATTACCCAAAAGGAGGGGAGGGTCCCTGAGCTGGTCGGAACATACTGGGCGCTGCGGCAAAGCCAAAACACATTCCCGATGGTCCCCGTGGGGCGCAACACCCGTGAGAGGCAAGAGAATGTGGAGAAATCACCATGGCTGACGCAATCTCGTATGGCTGGACGGGCAAGATCCTGCGCGTCAATCTAACGACGGGCTCGATTAGCACCGATTCAACCGAACCCTACAAACTGTATATTGGCGGTATGGGCCTGGCCAACAAGGTTATGTTCGACGAGGTGCCCGCAGGCACTGATCCGTACTCGTCCGAGAACAAGGTCGTTTTCGCTGTTGGTCCGCTGACGGCATCTGGCGTGCCTTTGGCGGGACGTACAACCATCTGCTCGCTTTCCACCTTCACAACGGACAAACTCGTGGTTGACGCGCACTGCGGTGGCATGTTTGGCGCGCAGCTCAAGCTGGCCGGCTGGGACGCACTCATTCTGGAAGGCGCAAGCGACACGCCGGTGTACGTCAACATCAAAGACGATGAGGTGGAGATCAAGGATGCGAGCTTTGTGTGGGGCAGCGGCACCCGCGCCACCTCCGAGATGCTCGCGCGTGTCGAGGGCGTGCGTGCCTGTGTGGCCACCATCGGCCCGGCGGGCGAAAACTTGGTGCCCTATGCCTGCCTCATTAACTCGCGCAACCACTCTGCGGGTGCTGGCATCGGCGCGGTCATGGGCTCCAAGATGTGCAAGGCCATCGTGGTGGAGGGTAACGGCAGCGTGAACGTGGCCGATCCTCAGGCGGTTGCCGATTTGTCTGACTATATGCTCAGGGAAGTTATCGGTTCCAACAATAACCACGTGGTGCCTTCCACCCAGCAGGAGTGGGCTGAGTACTATGACGAAGGCTCGCGCTGGACGGCTCGCAAGGGTTTGACCTGGGGCGCTGCTGAAGGTGGGGCCATCGATACGGGCGAGCCCAAGCCCGGTGAGCTCAACACCGTGGGCTATCGCTGCATGAAGTCCTATAAGGACCTGGGTGCTGAGGCGGAAAAGTACACGGTCAAGATGGGCGGCTGCCATGGATGCCCCATCCACTGCCATTCTGACCTGGTCGTGGAGGGAAGCGCCGAAAACGGCGGCTTTGAAACAGCCGGCAACACCTGCGTGGGCAACTTCCCCTTTAACTATATGATAAGCATCCTAGGGGACTTGACCACCGTGACCAGCGGTACCGAGGACTACGTGCTGTGGAACACAACGATAGGCACCACCGTTGATGACCTGGGCCTGTGGTGTAATTATGCCCAGATCTATCGCGACATAGCCCACTGCGTGGCGGAAGGCATCTTTGAGCGCGTGCTGCCCGAAGAGGAATACAACCTCTTTGATTGGGATGGGTTCCGCAAAAACGATCCCAGCCTCATGGTTAAGATCTTGCGCCATATCGCCGAGGGCGACAACGAAATGTCCTATATCGCTCACGGTCCCGTCGTGTGGTGTGAGCGCTGGGATGACATGGAATGGTTTGACAACAAGACCTCCAAGCTCGTGAGCTACCGAGGCTGGCCGGTTCATCACTCCGAGGAGTGCTTCGCGCAGGTGGGCGCGGTCTACAACGTGCTCTTCAACCGTGACGACATGATTCACTCGGCCGTAAACCTTCAGGGCTGCGGGCTTCCCTTGGAGATCAAACAGGAGATTGCTGAGGAAGTATGGGGCAGCGCTGAGGCTTTGGACGAGGATAACAACTACACTCCGATGAACGAGTACAAGGCCAATTTCTGCTGGTGGTCGGTGGTAACCGACGTACTCCATGACTCGCTTACCCTGTGTAACTGGGTGTGGCCCATGACCATGAGTCCGACCAAGAGTCGCGACTACCGTGGTGACCTTGACCTAGAGGCTGACTTCTTCACGGCCGTGACTGGTGAGGAAGTGACCACCGACGATCTGTACAAGGCCGGGGCGCGCATCATGACCCTCCAGCGCGCTAACAGCGCGCGCGGCATGGTTGGCGCGGACGGCACAATGGGCTGCAACGACTTCCGCAACATCCATGATGGGCTGTGCTCGTGGGTCTACGACAAAGATCCCGACATCGAGCCCTTCACGGAGGGTACCGACAAGATGGAGCGCGAAGACTTCCAGACGGCGCTGACGATGGTGTACAGCAAGTTCATGTGGGACGAGGAGCTGGGCTGCCCCACAGCGGAGGGCCTGGACTACTATGAGATGGACGACGTGAAAGAAGAGCTGGAGGAACTGGGGCTGCTGCCGTAGCCGATCAGAGCTTAAGGGTACGCCGTCCTGTTGCTGCCGCAGAGGTGGTGACAGGACGGCTACCGTCGTTTAGAGACGGGCCAGGGCGCGTACAGGCGCACAGATGAACGTGGCAAAGTGATGGGGGATAACCGTGAGCGAGACGAGGAACGAGAAGGTCAGGCCGCAGGCAAGGCCGATTATACGTACCGAAGACGTCTATATGGATGCCGAGATCGAGGACGGGATCACGGGGTATTCGGAAAAGCTGCTGTCCATCGTGGCGACGTTCTCAAACAGCGGAGCACCGGAGGGCTTTAATGCTCAGAGCATGGTGGGCAAGTCCAAGCGCAGCGGAGAGGTTGCCCTGCGCCTGTTCGCTGTGGTTGATCCGGCAACCGAGCGCTTTGTGCACGTGGGCTTTCAGGCGCGTGGCTGTTTGGCCATGACCGGGTGTGCAAGCGCGGTGTGCGAGATGGTGGAGGGGCGTACCCTCGATGAGGCCCTGACTCTCACGCCCGAGGACGTGAAGCAGGCCGTGGATGGGGTGCCCTGGGACAAGACTCACACCCTCTACTTTGCTGTCTGCGCCGTACGCGCGTTGGTGGGCGACTATCACCTGGGCCAGGGGGTCACCCGCGCCCAGCTGGATGCGCGCGTACCCTGTGATGAAAACTCCATCGACTGCATCATGTGCGAGCACTGCTCGCTGCGCGACACCCGTATTGAGCTTACGGTGAAGGAGGCCCAAGCGGCTGCGGGTGCAGGGGCTGCGACGTCCCACAAGGTGGCTGAGAGCTGGCAGGCGGCAAAGCAAACCGAGGGCTCTGCCAAGGATGGTTCTGCTCATGAGGCTCAGGCCTCCGCGCAGGTTTGGGCTGATGAGGTCGAAGCGCCTGCTGCCCAGACTCCGGCGGGCCAGTCCACCTCCGCTGAGGTGTCGTTCGTCTCAGAAGCGGGTGAGGCCGCAAAGGCCGCAGCCGACGTTGTCGAGACGACCGAGCTTGAGGTCGAGCGTGAGGCACGGATGCGCGAGGTGGCTGAAAACAACGCCTTAGCTGCGGTTTTTGACGATGTGCGGGAAAGTTCTCGCTCAAGCATCCTCGTGGAGCCGGCACGTTGGGTTGATCTGGGGCTGGTGCCTGAACACATGAGCGTTGAGGACTTCGAGATGCTCGTCTACTCCTACCTGAAAAAGCACGGCGATGTTGAATCTGTCGTCACGGCTCCAGATGCAACGCCGGTGGCTGAGGATCGCTCCGCCCGCGCCACGGCGGCTGCCGCCAGCGAGCGCGTGCGCCGCCGCAGTGTGAGACAGGCGCGCTCAGCTAGGCGTAGCGTGGGCGTGCCGGTGTTTGAGCGCGACCGCGCCGCCGAGAAAGAGGCCGAGGAGCGGGAGCGTGTTCAGGCTGAGGCCAAGGCCCAGCGGGCTAGGTTCCTAGAGGAGGCCGAGCGCGCCGCTTTACAGGCCGAGGCCGAGGAGATGGCCTTTGATCCCGAAGAGGACGATCCCGGCAGCATGTTCGCCTCGCTTAAGCTTCCTGAAGGGTATCGCCTCGAGCGAATCGATGGCGAATACGTGCTCGTGCCCGACGTGGACAGTCAGGGCGTGCCCATGGCCCGTCAGATTGACTGTCGCGACATCGCCGTACTCACGGGCGTGCGAAGCTACTACCTCTATGACCGCACGGGCATGACCGATGCCTACGCGCACTGGGCCTTTTTGGCTGCCGAGGACAACCCACTTGTCACCTTCGTGGACTGCGTGCGGGAGGATTCGCGGGTCTATCCGCGCCCGCTTTTGTCCACCAGTCTTACCAACGAGCCCTTCTGCATGAGTCGCGCTCAGATTGGAGCGGTATGGGAAGAGGTTCGTGCTTCGGGCGAATACGACGATATCGAGCGCACGGAAGCCTCCAACGGCGACGTGTACTTCTATTCCACGAAGTACCTCTCACCCCGTCTTGCCCACGCTCGGGCGGAGTGGAATTCGGTTGGGCGGTATTTGAACGTGTGAGGCGAGCGGTTGTCGGAACAGCGCGGCTGCTCGGTGCGGCCTGGCACGATAGCACGCAACAAGCACGCTTTGACGTTTGTCTGCAGAGATGATTGAGCAAGGACGGTGCGGCAGGCATCAACTCCGCGCCGTTCTTGTGCGTGCAGGGGCACGCTCACCGCTTGCGAGTAGGTTCGCTCGTACGTCCGTTTCCGTCCGTGCGTCTGTTTTGTCTGCCCCTGCACACATGGCCTGCGGCCTGGGGCGTTCTGCTGTCTGCTGTCTGCTATCTCTGGCCACGAAGGAACAGGCCTTTGCCTATGGTAGAATTCGTGGTTGCGACGCGCGGGTCTTTAAGCCCCGGAGCGTTTAGCTCGGATGAAATGGCCGCAAGGCTCATGCTGCAAGGGGGAGGCTGCATGAACGATTTCATTGTCGAGCCCGTTGGCGTTCTGTCCCGCTGCGCGCGGGGAGCATCGGTCCGAAAGCCCCAGACCGCTGCCGTTCACGGCGTGGCTGGCGGTGCCCGAACTGATGCCAGTGCAGTCGCCGCCGAAGGTTCGGCAGCAGTGAATACAGGCAAAGGTTCTGCTCCACGCGACGCGTTGGCATTGTTCGGTTCGCTCCTGCCGTTCGCCTTCGGCCTTGCCTTTGCGCGCGCGGGTCTGGTCGTGGCGGCCTACGACAGCTACCGCAGCACCGATGTGGGCGTGCTCACGGATGTTTCTACGCTCATCTCCCTTGTTCCGCTTTTCGTTCTCTTTCTTGTCTGTGCCTCGCGCAGATCCTTTTTGTCCAAGACCAGCGTGTGGATCATCATGCATGTGTGCGTGGCTCTTGAAATCCTTACCATCATCGGGGTCGCCATCGTAAAAACCCTGCCGGGCGATAACACGGCGGCCTTTTTGGCTCTCTGGGCTTGCGCGGGTGCTGCTGAGGCGGGTCTGGTCTTTTACTGGTTACGCCGCGCGCGCGGCTCCTCGCCCACGGTGGCGGCGGTTCTCGTCTTTTTGGCGCTCATCCTAAGCGAGATTGAGCTGCTTATTTGCGTGTTTCTGCCCGATGCCCTCTCCTTTGGGATAGCGGTCATCCTCGTGCTGGCCCAGTACCCCTGCGTTGTTTGGTCGCGCGCCAAAACGCAGCCGCGCCATATCGATACGAATGCCTCCGATGGACGGGATTTTTTCGGCAATGTGCGCAAGACCATCCTCAATGGGCGCTTCTTGCTGGCAAGCGCCATCGGCATGGGGCTTTTGTCGGTGGTGATTGGCTTTTTGCGCAGCTACCCCGATGGCCAGGAGTTCTTCTTCTCGCTGCCCGCTCGTATCTCCTATGCGCTTATCGTTGTAGCCGTGAGTGTGGGGGTCATTGCGCTGGTGTTGTCTGGGCGCCATCGCGTGGTGTTTCTAGGAATGTTCGCGGTGATGAGTCTGTTTGCCTGTGTGTCGATTGTGCTCTACAGCGCTTTTCCCGACCAGCCTCAGTACGGAGCTATATTTGCTACCGTGCTCAACGCGCTCATGGTGATCTTTATCTACTACGTCACCATCGCTTTTATGACCTGCGGTTGGCGTGATCCCTACTACTACGCGACGGCGGGTCGCTTGATCTGGCTGGGGTGTCGCGCCGTGTCGCGGATTGTGCTGCCGGGGCTGCTGTCGCTTTTGGCGAATGATGCTTTGGCTCATGCCTTGGCGGGACTGCTCTTGATTGTGTCCACTCAGGCGGTATTCATCACCATGCTCACCATTACGAGCGAGGATGAGCAGACTCATGCCGAGTTAGAGCCTGAGTCCCGCATCGCCAAAATCATGGCGATTGGCAAGGCTCAAGATCCTGATGAGAGCCTGGGCGAACAGGCAAGCTTGACCGATATACGTCAGGAAGCTATGAGTCGCAGTGCGGAAAAGATGGGCGCGCAGTTTTTGCTTTCCGAGCGCGAGATAGAAGTGCTGACTCTTTACGCCCAGGGCTTCACGCAAAAGAGTGTGGGAGAGAAGCTCTTCATCAGTCAGGGAACGGTGCATGCACACATCAAGCGCATTTACGCCAAGACCGGCCTGCACTCGCGCCAGGATCTCCTCAACTACCTAGAGCGCTATGCCTCGTAGGCTAGGGCTGTAGGATGGAAGAAGGAGAAACGGA